>DCTH01000012.1:0-5824 GCA_002329495.1 Syntrophothermus sp. UBA1445
AAGAACCGTCCCCGACTTGCCCCGCGTCTTACCAAAATGAACGGGCTTTGTGCAAGGAAAGCTGGCTGATGATGGAGTCGAGGGTTAACCCATCCAGGATGCCGGTGCTGGTGATCTGGTTCCCCTGTTGGAAAGATTTCAGTGATTCAGAGAGAGTCGGGGTGGCATGACCCAACTCACGCAGCATGCGTTTAACCTCCCGCGTTTCGGCAGGCGAAAGCAACGTTGGGTTATCATCGGTGACAGGCATACTAATACCCGCGGAGTAAGATCCATCCGCCGGGATAGAGTCGTTTTCCGATTCCCGGGAAGCACTCGGTGATTGAGGAGCGTTAATAGCAGCATTTTCTGACTGATGCGATTGGTAGGTTGTTAAGGTAGAAACTATGGCGAATGTTGATCCCATCACCATGGCTATAGCAACCAAGAGGATAAGAAATATCAGATTGTCTTGTCTCACACGAAAACCCCTCCAAATACATCATATATTTAATTACTCCGGCTTACAAGCAGGTTTTGTGCACTAGGGTATCACACCGTCGTTATCAGGTTCTTGAAATGCGGTACGGCGGGAACCGAAAAATTTGCGCGGTAGCCTCCCGTGCCCTACCACGAAGGGACGGTAGAGCATAATTCACAACCGTAAACCTGTCTCCCGGTCCCTTTCGCGGGGGATCGCAATCGAGAAATTCGTCAGCGATCTTTTCCGTGTCCAGGAATGCGGTATAGCGGAATTTGGAAAAATGGGAAAGCAAACCTTTCCCGGCGTCCCTCATACCTGTGGACAAGGATGACATTAGTGATATAATTGAAAAGAGTTTATATAGAGCAATGATTATTAGGCGGGTTAAAACCGCATCCCAATCAAATTACGATCCCAACCACGCACTATAGAAGTATTTGGAGGGGGGAGCATATGTCTCACGTAAAGTCTTTTAAGGATTTTTGCGAGACGTTTAGAGAGCTTTCATATTCAGCAAGAACCCCGGAAGAAATGGTGATAGAGGGGCAGATGATCCTGTCGGATTATCTGGCCAATCCAGATTTTATGCTGGACCATCTGGTGGGGGTTACTGAAAACAGGTCTGATGACGAGTTTTTGCCCATAGATGTGAATGACATCAGCATCTATCGGGAACCGAACCGGATGTTCTCCGTGCGCATTTTTGTTTGGGAACCCAATTACCCGTACCATATTCACGACCATGGCTCCTGGGGTGTGATGGGCTGTTTGTCCAATCAGATACGGGAAACCAAGTATCGCCGCCTGGATGACGGTAGCCAGTGCGATTATGCCGAGCTGGAGGTTCGGGCGGAGGCCGTGATTCAACCGGGTCAAACCACGTTTGTTCTGCCGCTTAACGAGGGGATTCACCGCATGATGGCCTTTGGCAAGAAACCGGCTCTGAGTGTTCATGTTTATGGCAAACCCGTCCGGACCGGTTATATCAGGGGCTATCTGCTGGACAGCAACTCCGCCTACAAGATGTTTCCGGTGAAGGTCCAGAGAAAGATACTGGCGATTCAGGCCCTCGAACTGGTCGGCAGCGAGTGGGCCAGCGAGATCCTCAAAATGAGTGCGCGGGATGATAACGAGTTTATCAGCAAGATCAGTCAACAGGCCCTGGACAGGATAAAAAAGCGCAATGAGGGTTAAGGCGGTAAATGGGGGCCCTGGTATCAGGGTGGTTTCCTAACCCCAGCCGGGATTTAATAACCACGCCTTCCAGGTAACCTGATACTGATGACCTTCGGGATATACAACTGCGTAACATCTGATAAAACTGGTGCCTGGTATAAAAAAGGCCTGTGAAGTCTGTCAGCTCCAGTAGAGCTTTAGGCGGACCCCTCGCAGGTCTTTAAAGTATATCCATTTTTAATAGTCGATGGCTAAAGAAAAAACCGGGTAACCGGTTTTTTCCGTAAGAGAAACAGAAGCATTTACTCGAGGAACTTGGTGTCCCGGCAAATAGCGACGATTTCACATATGGGGATGTAGCAAACGTCGCATCCAGAAATGGTAATGAAATCGCAATTCACATCAGTCAGTATGCCACAAATCCACTCCTTGTCGCCTTCTGTCAACACCTTGACCCGGAAATTTAGCAGGCTGCAGAGGAGTCCATGGAAGTTCCGCCTACCTATACCGCATCCCAAACCGCCGGCCATGATATCCCTCCTTTTTTGATTGAATACTCGCCATTATGGGGCCAGTTCTGGTTTATACTATTCGGCGCCATTTCCATATGTTACACGCCACTTTGGTGAAAAAAGTTATAAGGCCGAAACTGTAATAGCTGAAATCATATGCAAGGGTATGAAGGCTGCATGCGGAGGGCTGACACGCAGGGACAGGGTTACGAAATCCGGGTTCACAGCGGTAATTATCCCTTCGAATCCGCTGGAGCCGGTGGTATGGACGGTGACCCGATGGTTTAGAAGGGTCAGCAGGTGGTCATTAAAACAGGGTGGTGAGGGCGGGAGGCTTGGACCCGGGCGAGGTTGACCCTGGGTACGGGTGACCAGGAACAGTATAAGTACCAGTAGTAACCACCTGCGGTCCACATTGAACCTCATCTCAAATTGATCCTGATAAAGTATATACGTAAATTCGGAAGCAAACACCAGAGATTTGCAGAAAGACTGACGGCTTGCTATTTCGGGGACACCATACAAAATTNNAATTTTGTATGGTGTCCCCGAAATCGGGTAAGACAGAACACCAGTCGTTCGGGAGGGGTCTCGGCCACTATGAATATGCCGTCGACGGGCAGCTGGTTCTTGCTGCTCTTGAGGATTCGTACCGCCTGGTCACTTTCAAGCGTCAGGGGGTGCTTCCGGATCACTTCGACTCTGTAATTCAGTATGGTGTCCCCAAAATACAACCACCAGGGGGCGCTCCCGGATCGCTTCGACTCTGTAATTTAGTATGGTGTCCCCGAAATGACACCGTGGGCATCAGGATTTCATCTTCAAGACCAATTTGGTGGCGTTTAGGCCGGCGACCTGACCTTCGCCGGTTGATTTGGACAGCTGGTATGGGGGGCCGGTGCAGTCCCCGGCGGCGAATATCCCCGGCAGGTTGGTCTCCATGTTGCGATTGACCTTGATGTAGTGCTCGGTGAGCTCAAGACCGGGCACCAGTCGTTCCGGAGAGGTTTCGGCTCCCACTATGAATACGCCGTCGACCGGCAGCTGGGTCTTGCTGGTCTTGAGGATTCGTACCGCCTGGTCACCCTCAACCGCCAGGGGACGCTCCCGGATCACTTCGACTTTGGGATTGACGGTCGGATCTTTTTTATACAGGGGCAGGTAATAGACCTTGCGGCAGATCTCACTTAAGTACTCGGCCTCGGGCTCGGCTTCTTCATTGTAACCGACAATCGCGACATCCTTGCCCCGGTAAAGGGGGCCATCACAGGTGGCGCAGTAACCCAGGCCTTTGCCTAGAAAATCGCTCTCATTCTTAAGGGTGTGACGGTAAGGGATACCGGTACAGATGATGACGGTCTTGGCCCTTATCATCTCCCCTTGGGATATGATCATGTATCCATCCTCATCCGGGAATACATTGTCGGCCTTCTTTTTTATGATATCGATCCCTAGCATGGCGGCATGTCCCAGGAAAGACTGGCGCAGTTCTTCGCCGCTGATGGAGGGGAAACCCAGGTAGTTACTTATGGTAGGGGCCTTGTGCAAAGGTGGGCTGCAGATCTCGGCTCCCAGGAGTATAATGTCCCGGTTTTTGTTCTTGGCGTTGACCGCCGCCGCGAGACCCGCCGGACCGCACCCGATAATCCCGATATCAAATTGATGGTCTGACATACTCCACCTCCTGACTTTTAATACATTTTACCAATAAACCCATCAGGATACTCAAGGAAGTTTTCCGCTTGTAAAGCGGGGAGACAGCAGCCTTCCCGCCTGATTAATTTTGCCCTTTCGACCCCCCATTTATGGGGACTGACAGGCTCGGTAACTGCTGGAGCGCCGGGTAATATTCGTATTTGGCTTGACGTTCCATGAAATTATAGGTAGAATATAGTCAAATTGTATAGACACAAATTATGCTGGATCCATGGTATGCCATTCTTGTAGGCTTAATCCCGGGGTGAAACCCGGGAGCGGGGGAACCAATTAATGGGGTGAATCCGGATTCGTCCGGTAGGGCTCCCTAGCCCGAATCCGTCAGCTAACCTCGTAAGCAAATGCAGGGGAGAATGGGGCTTATTCTTATACCTTCTGGAAGAATATTGGTTCTTCCAATCTCTTCTTGAGTCCCCAATGGTGTTTTAGCACCTTCTTATTAAGCCCCTATGATTATTTTTGCTTTATTCTAACGCGGATCGATCATCTCCTTTACGGAGAGGATTGATGTGTCTGCCTTTGCATTCATCTCACGATGTAAAACACAATATCGGCCATACCATGGTATTCGCAAGAAGCGAGGTTTTGCTATGGTCAAATTCACCAATGTCGTTAAGACTTATGGCGAGCATGTTGCCGTTAAGAATCTCAATCTTGAGATCCCGGAAGGGGAGCTGGTGGTCTTAATCGGTCCCAGTGGCTGTGGAAAAACTACCACGCTCAAGATGGTGAACCGCTTGATTGAACCTACCTCCGGTGATATCTTCATTCGCGACCGGAATGTAATGGAACTGAATCCGGTGGCCCTGCGGCGTGAGATCGGCTATGTAATCCAGCAGATCGGCCTCTTTCCCAATATGACTATCGAACAGAATATTGATGTGGTCCCCCGGCTTTTGGGTTGGCCGGCTGAAAAGCGAAAACGACGGGTTTATGAGCTGCTGGAGATGGTTGGAATGGAGCCTGATATTTATGCTTCCCGCTATCCTACCGAGCTAAGCGGTGGTCAGCAGCAGCGCATCGGCGTCCTGCGGGCCCTGGCAGTGGAACCGCCGCTGATTCTGATGGACGAGCCCTTTGGAGCTCTGGACCCAATTGCGCGTGAAACGCTGCAGGACGAGCTCAAAAGCCTGCAGGCGCGGCTAAACAAAACCACCATCTTCGTCACCCATGACATGGATGAGGCCCTGAAGCTGGCGGACCGGGTGGTGGTAATGAATCAGGGCCAGGTGGTGCAGGTGGCTACCCCGGAGGAACTCCTGCGCAAACCAGCCAACGATTTTGTGGCCTCCTTTATCGGCAAGAACCGTTTAAACGGTGAGGCCTTGCAGAGCGTGGAGCAGATAATGCTGTTAAATCCGGTGACGGTTTCTCCGCAGCTGGGATTGGCTGAAGGGCTGGCGTTGATGAAACGCCGCAAGGTTGATACAGTTCTGGTGGTGGATGAAGACCGAAAACTGCTGGGTGGTGTTGCGGTTGAGATCCTGGATCGTGAGCACAAGCGGGCCAAGACTATTGGGGAGATCGTGACCCAGGAATCTCCGTTGCCCACCATTAACCGACGGGCATCTGCCAAAGAGGCCTTTGATATGATGGTCGGTGAGAAACTCAAATACCTCCCGGTGATTGATGAGAATAACGCGCTGGTGGGATTGGTCACCCGCAACAGTATGGTTGATGCTCTGGCTTCGGCAGTTTGGGGTGATGAGGGTGAGTGATTTCATCAGTTTCATGCAGAGTAACCTGGACAGTGCGGTCCTGGCTACCGGTCAGCACCTTTATCTCTCTTTCGGGTCCATCTTGTTGGGGATGGTAGTGGCGATCCCCCTGGGGATCTGGCTTACCAACCGGGAAGCCCTGGCTGACAAGGTCCTGGCAGCCACCAGTATTATTCAAACCGTGCCGGGCCTGGCTTTTCTGGGACTGTTCCTGCCCCTGATGGGGATCGGCATGGTCC
>DCTH01000012.1:5829-6081 GCA_002329495.1 Syntrophothermus sp. UBA1445
ACCAACACCTACACCGGGATCAAGGGGGTCAGCCCGGCCCTGGTTGAGGCGGGGATAGGGATGGGGATGAACCCCGGCCAACTGCTCTTCATGGTTAAACTGCCCCTGGCTTTTCCGGTCATCATTGCCGGCATCCGCATCGCTTCAGTGTACATTATCAGCTGGGCCACCCTGGCGGCTTTCATCGGTGGGGGAGGACTGGGTGACCCTATCCTCACCGGGATTCAGACTGCGGATATAAACTATATTCTT
>DCTH01000012.1:6125-6779 GCA_002329495.1 Syntrophothermus sp. UBA1445
CTGTGATCAAGTTGGAGGGAGGTGAAAACATTGCATGACATTTTGATGCTGACGGTAGAACACCTGGCCTTGTCAGCCAGCGGAGTGGGGTTGGCCCTCCTGGTCGGTATTCCACTGGCCATATTGATCACCCGGAACCAAACCGTAGCCGGTTTTACTATGGCGGTGACCGACGTCTTGCAGACCATACCGTCAATGGCTCTTCTGGCAGCCTTGATGCTCTTTCTGGGGTTGGGGAACTCGACCCTNNGTTGTTACCCTGATGCTTTATTCCCTGCTGCCGATAGTGCGTAATACCTATACCGGCATCACCGGCATTGACAAGGGGTTGTTGGAGGCCGGGAAAGGAATGGGCATGACCAAATGGCAGCTCCTGCGTATGGTCCAGATACCGGTCGCATTGCCAGTTATACTGGCCGGGGTCCGGGTGGCCATGGTTACTGCGATCGGGATTGCAACTATTGGAGTACTGATAGGTGGGGGAGGACTGGGGGCTCCCATCTGGAGAGGTATGCAGATCATGGATAATGCCATGATCCTTTCCGGGGCGATTCCGGCGGCCCTCATTGCCATTATTTGCGAAATTGCCCTGGTACGACTGGAGGATGTGGCAACCCCCCGGGGATTGAAGGTGTCGTCCCTGGCGAGGAACTA
>DCTH01000134.1 GCA_002329495.1 Syntrophothermus sp. UBA1445
AGCAAAGAGCCCCGCAGGACTTCAGTCGCTCCATCGGCTGGACTGCGCTTGACCTTATCGCAGTTCTGCGGTTTAGGCATGGCGGGGTCAAGCTGGGACAGCCACTTCCCAATCATGCTGCCTGTCCAGACGGTTTCCCGGGCCCGGGCGATGATCCGGTCCATGGTGGATGAGCGTGGAGGCATGAGCCCGGCGACGATCATCCGGGCCAGGGGACCTACTTCCATGACCTTCTCGTTATAGCGGGGAGCCTTTACCCAGGAGTAGCCTCCTGGCTTGCTGGAAACTGGCAGTACCTTACCGTCTGAATCACCGGTGACAAACCAGGAATGGTCGATATCCAGGCTGATGAGGCTAAGGTCAAGCGGGTGCCGGGTACCGTTATAGAACGCACCTGCGGGAACCAGGGGCTTTCCGGTGGACGGGTCGGTATAAAGCCCAAAAGACAGATAATTGGAGGGTCCCATGCCCAGAGTAAAGTAGTCCTCATAGCGGGAGGACAGGAGTTCTGCATCGCGGGCCAACTTTTGCTCCAGGAAAGTATTTATAATGTCCAGATTGGCCATTACCTTCAGTATAAGGTCACTGCGAGGGCTTACCGCAACTCCTCCGGGAACGATACCATGCTGGTGAGGGGCCTTGCCGCCGAATAAAGCTATACACTGGTGACAGAGAAGGCTTACCTCAATAGCTTCGTAGTAATGAGAAATCAGGCGGTGAGTTTCACCCAGCGAAAACCGGTAGTCGCCGCCGCCTCCCGGCTGAAAGGGCAAGGCCTGGCTTTCCACATAATCCGGCAGAACCAGCAGATAGAAATGGCGGATATGGTTCTGCAACAGTTCGAAACCGAGGAGTACATTGCGCAGCAGTTCAACGGAGGGAGGGAGTGTTAACTGGCAGGCCTCTTCCACCGCTCTGCTGGCCACCAGGCCATGGGCCAGCGAACAAATTCCGCAGATACGCTGGGTAAAATAGGGGGCGTCCAGTACCTTGCGGCCCGGAAGCATGATCTCGAACCCGCGAAACATCGTACCCTTGACCCGGGCACTGGTTACCATATGGTTTGACAGTTCCGCCTCGACGCTCAACAGGCCGCTGACCCGGGTGATGGGACTGAGCTCAATCCGGGTTAGAGTCATTGCCGGTCACCTCCTCCCGTCGTTCCGGATCTGTTTTTACGCCAGCGCTCCATCAGACCGGTGGGTCGCAGGGGTTCGAAAAAGGGTTCCATCTGATCGGGGAATCCGGGATTGGTACACCCGATGCAGGGGGTATTAGCTTCTACCGGCCAGCTGACATAACTGTTCCACTGGCGGGTGGGGCAGTCGGCCCCGGATACCGGACCCTTGCAACCCAGGCGGAGCATGCATTCGGGATCACCCAGTGACTCAGCAAATATGCCCCGTTCAAAAAAGGATCTCCGGGTGCAGCGCCGGTGCACGGTTTCACCATAAAAAATCCGCGGCCGGCCATGCTCCTCCAGCTCCGGTTCTCCAAACATCAACAGATGTCCCAGCGTACCAATAATCCAGTCAGGGTTGGCGGGACAACCGGAGGCCTTAATTACCTTGCGCTTGATGGCCTCCTCCACACTCACACTTCGGGAAGGATTGGGACGCGCCGCCGATGGTCCGCCGAAAGAGGCACAGGTTCCGACTGCCATCACATACCGGGCGTTCTGGCCCAAAAGGCGGACCATTTCCAGGGCACTGTGGTCCTGTCCCCCCTGGCGGTGGACCACCGTATACTTTTCGTTGAGGGCGATGGCCCCTTCCACTATCAGTATGAACCTGCCCTTCTCCCGGGTGGCNNCCCTTCCACTATCAGTATGAACCGACCCTGCTTCCGGGTGGCAGTGTTATGAAGCAGATCGATGGCCCGGTCGTCCTGTGCCGCCATTAAAAAGTTCCAGTAACGCAGGTCAATCATTTCTTCCAGTATCTGTCCCAGGTCGGGGCCAATGCTGTTCCAGAGAGAGACTGAATTACCGGAACAGCCGGTGGTTTCAAGCCAGATAACCGGGGGCTTGCGAGACTGCTTATCTGCAAAAAAATCCCGCAGTTGGGGCAGGACTGCCGATGCGAGTCGGCCACCATATTTTGGGTCCTGGCACAGCTTGATATAGGTGTTAAGGTCCATGGGACACCTCATTTAACAGATTAATAATAATGTTTATTCTGCGGAATATGCTGGAATGACACATGAAATGAGGTGGAACTGGGCTTGCCCCTCTCGACATGATATGAAAAGAGATAAAAGTGGAATACTCTGGTATAGGCGGCTGATGAAAACTGGGAAAATTAGGTGAGGCTTAATGCATGAGGTCGGTTTGATGGAAAATGTTCTACAGATGGTGCAGTCGAGTGCCCGGGAGCAGGGCCTGTCACCGGTCAGGCGAATCAAGCTGGTGGTGGGCGAATTGTCCATGGCTTTGCCAGCGAGCCTGAGGTTGGCTTTCGAGGTGCTCGCGGAACACGACATGTTCCAGGGGATGTTTCAGCAGGCTGTCCTGGAGATTGAGGAGCAGGCACTGGAGTGCCAGTGCGATATGTGTGGACATCGTTTTCCGGGCCGGGATTACCGCTTCGTCTGCCCGCTCTGCCGGGCCGATCAGGTGAGGATTGTAACCGGTCGCGAGCTCTATGTAGATTACTATGAAGGGGAGACCATCGATGATCAGAGTCGACCTAGGACAGAAGGTCTTGGAGGCCAATGATCTGCTGGCCCGCCGCAACCGCACGATATTTAACGAGCTTGGAATACTGGCCTGCAACTTCATGGGTTCACCCGGAGCCGGTAAGACCACTATTCTGGAGCAGACCATCATTCAGAGCAAAGACCGGTTGAAAATCGGGATTATCGAGGGAGATCTCTTCACCGACCGCGATGCGCGGCGGATTGAACAGACGGGTGTGCCAGTGGTGCAGATAAATACGAACGGCGGCTGTCACCTGGATGCGGAGATGGTGAACCTGGCCTGTGGAAAGCTGCTAACGGACCGGTTGGACCTCCTGGTGATTGAGAACGTGGGCAAACTGGTTTGCCCGGCGGAGTTTGATCTGGGGGAGGATTTTAAAGCGGTGGTATTAAGCACCACCGAAGGCAATGATAAANNGAGTTTGATCTGGGGGAAGGCCTGCGGATGGTGGTATTAAGTGTGACCGAGGGCAATGACAAGCCCCTTAAGTATCCGCTGGTATTCCGTCAGGCTGAAGTGGTCCTGGTTAATAAAGTGGATCTACTGCCCTACACCGATTTCAACCTGGAGATGTTCGGTGAAGATGTGAAACAGATCAACCCCTCGGTGGCTCTATTTCCGGTATCGGCCAGGACCGGTGCGGGTCTGGGTCTCTGGTGCGAATGGCTGGCCGACCGGGTAGGAAGCACAGAGACTCATGAACTTCAAAAATGGACT
>DCTH01000116.1 GCA_002329495.1 Syntrophothermus sp. UBA1445
ACCCACCAGGACCGATCCGCTTCCCCATACTTTTAATAGGATATAATCCAACGTATATATTAACGGATTATCTCGAAGAAGGCAAACTGCTTACTGTTGTACAATCACGCTCAGGATCTTAAAATCGTTACTGCGCAGAGAAGCTACAATCTCTTCGGCTTCTGTGGTATCGATACGCAGGACCAGGTCGTACAGACCTCGTTCTTTTTCCACCAGGACGATGTTCTCGATGCTCACCCCATGTTGGGCGATAATTCCGGTTACAGCCGCTACCGCACCTACCCGCTCGTCAACCTCCATATCGATGCGGGTACCGGGCCGGCTGACCCCCAGTATATCGATAAAAGCATCAAAGATGTTGGTTTCGGTAATTATCCCCACCAGCTTACCCGCTTCCAATACGGGTACTCCCCCGATCTGGTGCTCGCGCATCAGCAGGGCTGCCCTTTCGATATTGGCATTGGCCTCGATGGTGATAACCTTCATGTTTTTCGGAATAACATCTTTGATCCGGGTTTTGGCCAGCAGGTAGTTAATCTCGAAAATGCTCAGGCTGGTGGCGGAAGACGGCGATACCTTGCTGAGGTCCTTTATGGTCACTATGCCAACCAGCTTGTTCTTTGACATAACCGGCAGTCTTCGCACCTGGCGTTGCTGCATAAGTTCGAACGCATCAGCCACCGTGGTCTCCGGGGTTACAATAGCCAGATCCCGACTCATCCTCTCCCTAACCTTCACAAACCTTACCCCCTTAGCCGCCTAAATAGGCCTGTTTTACCTGGTCACTCTCCAACATGTCCTGGGCGTCGCCTTCCAGGACTACACTCCCGGTTTCCAGTACGTAGGCCTTATCCGCTATCGACAAGGCCATGCGGGCATTCTGTTCCACCAGCAGAATTGTGGTACCGTTGGCATTGATGTCTTTGATTATTTCAAAGATCTCTCGAACCAGCAGAGGGGCCAAACCCATAGAGGGTTCATCCAGGAGCATCAGGACCGGCCGGGCCATCAGGGCCCTGCCAATGGCCAGCATCTGCTGTTCTCCTCCACTTAAGGTACCTGCCAGCTGTTTGCGCCGCTCCTGGAGGCGGGGAAATCTCTTGAATACATTCTCGAAGTCCCCGGCAATACCATCCTTGTCTTTGCGCAAGTAGGCACCCATCTCCAGGTTTTCCTGAACCGACATGGCAGGAAAAACCCGCCTTCCTTCCGGCACCTGAGAAATTCCCAGAGCCACAACATCCTGCGCCGGGCGCGAAGTTATATCCTGGCCTTTGAAACGGATGGTTCCGGACTTGGGACGAAGGAGACCGGATATCGTCTTAAGCGTAGTGGTTTTTCCGGCGCCATTGGCACCAATCAGACTCACGATGCTACCTTCGCTTACACTTAATGATACATCTTTCAGGGCATGAATAGGTCCATAATAAACGTTGATGTTTTCGATCTTCAGCAAAGCGTTCGCCTCCTCTCCCGGGCCGTCAGGTTTATCCGGCAGGCTTCTTCCCAGGTAGTATTCCGCTTCTTAACTACACATCCTGGCATGGGTCCCCTTCCGTCGTGTCAGCAGTCAGCGGGTGATTTTAATGCGGTTGTCCCCAATACGCTTGGTATATTTTATCCGGTCAAAGCATTCCAAGAGGGGAAGGGTATACTTCCGGGAAGTCTCCCAAATGTCGCGGGCTTCAGCCAGGGACAGTTCTTTATTCTCATTAAAATGCCCGCATAATTTATCCCAGGCCAGATCCAATCCCGCGCGGGAATAATAAACCCCCTCGGCAATCTTCACTATCTTTCCCGAATCCTCCAGGTAGGAGATTATCTCCGCCGGGTCATGACGGAAAGCAGCAATTTCCTCCTGAATCTCTTTCAACCCGGGCGGTGCCAGGGGATTCTCATCCAACATGGCCATCACTTTTTGAATGGCCTTCTCGGCGTCCTGGTCGGGTTCTGCAGCAGTACCAGGAAGCTTGACATGCTTGGAATCCGTTATCAACAGACCTTTGGTTTCCAGAAGACCAAGCAGGGCGTTAAAAACCTTAACCGGGTGTTGTTTAAAATAGCGGCTGCGCAGTTCTTCGCGGGGAAAACCGGGACGTAGGGGATATTTTTGCCGGTAGCTCTCCAAGACTCTGGTAACAGTCTGTCCGGTATAGTCGATTCCCAGGGTGCTAATGTAGAGGTCACGGTTCTCCACCTTCAGATAATCAGCCAGTCCCTGCTCACAAAGGTGATTTAGGACCTCCCGGGTTTCCGCCAGACTGTGATTGACAACCGCTGCCAGGTCTTCAGCGGACATTATCCTATCCGGGTATTTATTCAATTCCTGTAGGGTTACTTCCTCCAGGTCGCCTTCTTCCTTGACCGCAATCTCCTCCAGCACCGCTTCATTAAATCGCTTCTGTTTGGGAGGGTGCGGATCAATCACCACTCCACCGCCAATGGTGGTCACCGGCGAGTAAAAACGGATCACAAACCGGTCGCCTTTGTTGCACACAACCGGTTCCTCCATCACAATCTGTACGTATCCATTTTCTCCCGGCTGCATTTCGTCATGCTCCAGCAACACCACCCGCCCCAGGCACTCATCAGTTCCCAGGTGAAACCTGACCCGGGTCCAGTTTTTCAGGGACCGGGGACTGTTTTTAAGCAGGCGCAGATTCCCGCTGATGCGGTAAGTAGACTTGAGGAATCCCGGGGTAACCAGTACATCTCCTCGATGGATATCAGAAATATCCACCCCTTGCAGATTAACCGCCACCCTTTGCCCCGCCAGGGCCTCATCTACCTTGTGGTTGTGTACATGAAGGGTCCTCACCCGCACCGGCAGTTCCTGGGGAAGTACCTGTAGGCTATCATTAAGCCGGATACGGCCTGACCAGAGAGTCCCGGTTGCTACGGTTCCAAAGCCAGTCATAATAAACACCCGGTCGATGGGCAAACGGACCTGCCCCAGGGCCGGCTTCTCCTCCACCTCAGCCGACAGGTCTTCAATCAGTTTTAAGAGCTCCGGTATGCCCTCCTTTTCGGTTGAGGAAACCGCAATGATGGGCCAATCCTTAAGCTCGGTATCCGCCAGGTATTCCTTTATGTCATCCTCCACCATCATCATCCATTCCTCATCAACCAGGTCCTTTTTGGTAATAACCACAATACCCTGGTTAATTCCCAGCAGTCGAATGATGTCCAGGTGTTCTCTGGTCTGAGGCATTATTCCCTCATCGGCAGCAATTATTAACAAGACCAGGTCCATCCCGAAGGCTCCCGCCAACATCTGCCGCACAAATCTCTCATGACCGGGGACATCCACGATACCGGCCAATTGACCGTTCGGCAGGGTCAGGGGTGCAAAACCCAGTTCGATGGATATACCTCTTTTCTTTTCCTCTTTCAATCGGTCGGTATCGATCCCGGTCATGGCCCTGACCAGGGCCGTCTTCCCGTGATCTATATGACCTGCTGTTCCAATAATCAATCTCTTCATGAAAAGGCCTCCAAACCGTGCCGCAGCAGACCTGGTATCAGTTCTGCTTCTCCGGATTGCAGAGTTCTTACGCTAATAATGATGGCACCTTCCTTTATCCTTGGCAACAAGGCAGGTTCCAGGATGCGCAGCTGGTGGACCAGCTGTCCGGGGTCAAAACCAAATTCGATTTCCACCCCATACCCGGGCAATTCCTGCAGGGGATAAGCCCCGCCGCCTACCTTGTCATTTATCTCCATCACCTTTATCTTAGGTGGTTCACTCCCGTTATCCACTTCATCTCTGATCAACTCCGCCAGTCTATCCGCCAGGGCCTTCAACTCAGTCCTACCCCGGGTGAGCATCCGTAATACCGGTATACTATCCTGCGGGCTGCCGTTAATATAGCCGCCCAGAGTCGCCTCCAGTCCGGCGATGGTCATCTTATCCACCCGTAACGCCCGCAGCAGGTGGTTGCGCTTCATGGCCTCAATCAGGTGTTTTTTGCCCACAATTATTCCCGCCTGGGGACCTCCCAGGAGCTTGTCGCCACTGAATGTAACCAGGTCAACCCCGCTACGCAGACACTCCTGAACGGTAGGTTCGGCCTCCAGCCCCCACGGGGACAAATCGATCAAACTGCCGCTCCCCAGATCCTGAACCACGGGTAACTCCAACCGGCGTCCCAGACTGACCAGTTCGTGCAAGGCGATCTCATGGGTAAAACCAACTATCCGGTAGTTGGAGGTGTGTACCGCCAGGAGCAAGGCCGTATCCCCAGAAACCGCCTGCTCAAAATCTGAAAGGTAGGTTTTGTTGGTGGTACCGACCTCAATTAGTCTGGCCCCGCTCAGGGCCATAATCTCCGGTATGCGAAAAGAGCCCCCGATCTCTACCAGCTGTCCCCGGGACACAATCACTTCCCGCCCCTTAGCCAGCGTATTCAGGACCAGCATAACTGCGGCCGCATTGTTATTAACCACTAATGCCGCCTCGGCCCCGGTCAGGCTTAAGAGCATTGATTCCAGGTGCTGGTAGCGGGAACCCCGTTTACCCGCCTCCAGGTCCATCTCCAGATTGGTATAACCCTGCGCCAGACGGGCAATATAATTCGCTGTTTCGGGAGACAGCGGAGCCCGTCCCAGATTGGTATGTAGGACTACCCCGGTGGCATTAATCACTCTACGTAAACTTCCGCCCTGCAGTGTATCCAGACGGCGGATAGCTTTCATCACTACCCGGTCCCGGGCATGTTCCCGGCTCCACTCGCGACCGGTATTCATAATCTCGGTTCTCAAAACACCTAACTCAGTACGCACAGCCTGGACCACCAGGTCCCGGGCACAGGTCCTTTCAATTTCTCGAATCCTTGCGTCCTTAAGGACCTCATCCACTGACGGCAGGTTCTGTAGTCCCAATGACTAAACCCCCTTGTAGAGTCGGGTCATTATCCCGTGGAAACTGTGGGATAAGACTTTTACGGAATTTCCGATGGTTTTATAGGTCAAGGCGGCCAGTATTACTATCCCCAGTAGTCCTAACAGGGGATACACCGTTCCCACCAGGAACGCGAAGCTCTGAAACGCCAGGGGCAGGGCCAGGGTCACCGTGATTACCAAACACAAGTTGTACCCGAGCCCGCTAAAGTCGCTGAACCTCTGAGCAAAACCATAGGTATTGGCAATAGCCGTCGTCAGAATACCGATCCAAAGCACTACCATGTAAACCGCTTTGGCCGGGGTTGATATGGCTCCTGCCACATACAGCATTGGTATTTCGTAGTGTATGATCACGGGCATACATGGCAGCAGTGCATAATAGCACACCAACGCCACCAGCCCCAGGGCGAGGCCGCCGANNACGTCACGAAACGTGGTGATTGGCTGGTATTCGGCCAGAACCACCATAGCCAGACTAAAATTGTAGGCCACGTACAACACGCTCGCCAGGGTCCAATTTCCTACACTGGGGTTGATAAGATGCCCCGGCATTGCGCTGGAAGGGCTGGTTACCCCTCCTGCTATGGCGGCATAGCCCGCTACAGTTAATAATAGCAGAAATTTTAACGGGACCAAAAGGTTAAAGGAGCTTACCATCCCTTTCCGTCCGGTGAACAGAAAACCCAACACTCCAAAGTAGGCCAGCATTATACCGGTGGTTTTGGATTGATTGACGTGTTCATAAAAGACCGCCCCACTGGCGGCAAACATGGTACATATGCCCAGAAACAGAAAAACAGCCAGCAGGGAGTCAATGATTATACTCCATCGTTGCCCAAACAAGCTTTTCAGGACTGACTGGTAGTTATCCAGATGGCGTGCATTGGCCCATAACAACAAGAGACCTCCAAATACGGCAAATAGAGATCCAGCCAGAATTACACCCCAGAAGCCCAGTGAACCATAGTTTACAAAGAACTGGACCAATTCCTGTCCGGAGGCAAATCCTGCCCCGATCACCGCCCCCATGTACCCCCACACCACCGCTAATGTACTTTTTTTCATACTTCACCCCCTAAGAACATTTATATCGACGGGTCGTCCATCCAATGCTGGTATAAAAACTTTTTAAGAGGTGAAACTATTTAACAAACTGCGACGGAGGTTAATAACGGAATTGATACCAGAAACATCCAAACAAATAGAGTCTTTATCTGTTTTTTATGAAGATCCGGGCTGTTCCAGGCGAATAGAACAGTTCATCCATGAATTACTGGGTTCGCTTAACCCCTGGCAGCGCGAGGTGGTAGTCCTGTGTATTGGAACGGACAGGTCAACGGGTGATTCCCTGGGGCCACTGGTAGGAACGAGACTGAAGCAGCTTAACTATAACGGCTTTGATGTATTCGGCACCCTGGATCAACCAGTTCACGCCGTCAACCTGGTCAGTGTGGTGGAACAGATTAAGACCAAATACCATAACCCAATAATCATTGCCATTGACGCCTGTCTGGGCAAAGCAGACCGTGTAGGATACATAAATGTGAAACCCGGGGTTCTCTACCCGGGCACTGCCCTGCAAAAATCCCTGCCGGCAGTAGGGGATCTTCACATCTCGGGGATTGTAAATGTGGGAGGTTTTCTGGAGCACCTGGTTTTGCAGAACACCCGCCTGAGCTTGGTCTTTCAGATGGCCGAGGTGATTGCTCATGGCCTGGCGGGCTCTAAATGTAAACGGTAAAATAAACAAATAACGAGCCATACCACCTACTGTGATGAGCTCGCTACCATACCTTTTATTCGGTTATCGGCTGTCGATATGGAATATGGAATAGCTTATTAAAACCCATCCATCCGTTTAGTCTTAATCTATGCAGAGTGCTGGGTAGATGGCTGGTTCCACTTGAGAGCTTTTTCCTCGGATTTAGTATCGGCCTCAGCTAATTGCATCTTGCAGTTACCCTGGAAGACTCCGCCCTCCTCAACGATAAAGCTCTTGCACTGAACACCGCCCTTGATACTGCCAACCGGGGTAATCTCCAGTCGGCCCCTGGCCAGGACTGAACCCTCGATGGCGCCTGCAACCAGGATGTTGGTCGCCAGGACATCACCTTTGATTCGGCCTTTGTCCCCAATCACCAGATCACCTTTGATTTCCACCTGGCCCTCAAGCTCTCCATCAACGCGGACTGAACCATCAGACTTGAAATCCCCCTTAAAATATACCTTGGCGCTGATTATCGTTTCGATGCCTTCATATGGAATCCTGGTGTTCTTCCCTTTAAACAAATCAGATGCCCTCCCCCACGATTTATTTGGTATGATAGTCGGTAGAGCTGCTGCTTCCGCGGGGTAGTGGAGCCAGAACTCTGCCAACCTGTTGACAGTTCACGGAAGATAGGCCATTGGGTCTACCGCCTTCCCATCCTTTTCAATGGTAAAATGCAAATGAGGTCCAGTACTCCGGCCCGAACTGCCCACTTTTGCAATCACTGTGCCCTTCCTAACTTGTTCCCCGGATTTAACCAGCAGGCTGGAGTTATGTGCGTAACTGGTTACGAACCCTCCGTTGTGACGTATCTTCACCAGACGTCCCCAACCGGAAACCCAGCCGGCCTGGATGACAACTCCATCGGCAGCAGCGTGTACCTTACTGCCCAGGGGAGCGGCAATATCAATTCCATCATGAAATTCCCGGCTCCTCCTGCCAAAGGGAGAAGACCGCCAACCAAAGGTAGACGTTACCTTGCCTACCAGGGGCCAGCGGTTGGGAACCGATTTCAGCTCATCAGCATTGTTGGCCGCCAGATTTAATAGCTGCTTGAGTTCCTGTTCCTGTTCATTAAGCAGGATTTGAAGACTTGATATATCTGTGGAGATTCCCGGCAAATCATCCGGCCTGGCCAGTCTTGAAACTCCACCCATATTACCTCGTGAAGGATTGGTTTTGGGACTTACTGATGATGGTGATCCCACCAGTTTCCGAATCTGCTCTTGCTGTTCCTCTATCCGCGCCCTCTGGTTTTCCATTTCCAGAAGTTTGTTGTTAAGATCTGTAACCTGCCTCTGCTGTTCGTCGTGCTGGGCCTTGATTTGTCTGGCTTCGCTCAGGGTATGTCGTGCTTGATAAATGTTTAGTCCCGCGAGTAATAATAAGACCGACATTAAAATAACGGCCATAACCGCACCTTTTATTTGGCGGTGGGAGAGCGAAAGCCTTTTCGCTTCGGCCCCGGAATTCGGAATCAGCAGAACGGTCAATTTTTCGTTCTTTCTCTGCTTCCTGGTACTATTCACGGGTCCCCCCTCTGTTCATGGCGGCTGAGATAGCCTGTTGTTCCTCCTCGCTTAAGGGGTGAAGGGATTTGAATGCTTCAATCCCTTTGGCGTAAACCCGGGTCTCTGAACGGCCATGGATCCCAGTCAGAACCAAACCTGACCCTTTTTGATTGAGTAAAGCCAGCGAGAAGGAGAGGTCTCCTCCAACATCAGGGAAGCCTTTGTAACGGATTAATGCGACCCTGTCAATATGTTCCGGCAGCTTTGCTTCACAATCAGCAATTCTGCCCTCCAAAAATCCCAACCGGGCTACGGTATCTTCCTGCCTGCGGGTCAGTTGCTGTATTATTGATTCCAGATTGCCCTCTCCGTACGAATCCATTAGCCTGGAGTAGTACTTGAGCAATTCCCTGGTGGTTTTGTTTCTCTGCCTGATAATCACACAGAGGATGAGGAAAACAATTATCAGGAGCAGCTGCAACCATAAAATGTAGTCATTAATGAGTGGAATCAGTTCTGTCAACGGTGTTGCCTCCTAACGCTTATCTTAAATAATACCAATGTTGTTAGGATTAGCTCAACCGTTAAATTAAAATAGACATATAAGGAGGATAAAACATTGAATATACTATATTTTGATTGTTTTTCTGGGATCAGTGGAGATATGCTGCTGGGTGCACTGGTGGCTCTGGGAGCTGATCTTTCTCTGGTGGAAGAACAGCTTAATCAGTTCCTGCCGCAGCCGGTTGAATTGTCAGCGAAAGCTGTGGTGATTCAGGGAATATCAGCCTGGGATGTCGTTGTTGGCAATACCCCATCTGCTTCCTTTACCGGGCTACGTGAGGTTTCAGATATTCTGCAGCGCAGTTCCTTGTCGGCCAACGAAAAGGCGGCAGCACTCCAAGTTTTTACCCGGTTGGCGAACTGTGAGGCCCGGATACACGGGGTACCGGTTGATCAGGTTCATTTTCACGAACTGGGTGCAATCGACACCCTGGTTGATGTTATTGGTTTCCTGTTGGCCTTGAAACAGTTAAATATAAAGGAGATGTACTGTTCCCCCCTGCCCATGCCCCGTGGTCTTATCAAGATGGCACATGGCCGTTATCCGATCCCGGCACCGGCTACTCTTGAGCTACTGAAGGGGATTCCCTGTTACGGTGTCGAGGCTGATATTGAACTGGTTACTCCGACCGGTGCGGCGATAGTATCGACCTTGTGTCAGGGTTTTGGTCCCTTCCCATCCATGACTATCAACGGGGTGGGTTACGGTGCCGGTAAAAAGCGTCGTTCTGATGTCCCCAACCTGTTAAGGGTTGTGTCTGGCGTGACAGCTTCATCGCATGCAAAAGAGGAGATGGTCGGGGTAATAGAGACCAATATTGACGATATGAGCCCCGAATTCTTTTCACGTCTGTTTGAAAGATTCTTTGAAATCGATGGCGCCCTTGACCTGTCAGTGCAGAGTATTCTAATGAAGAAGAACCGGCCCGGTTTTAAGGTGCAATGCCTGGTGCATCCCCATAGCATAAGAACCTTTGTCGACTTGCTGCTGAATGAAACCAGTACCCTGGGAGTCCGTTACCGCCTGGAAAACAGACTGGTTCTGCCCTGGCATTCAGAGGAGATCACGACCCCCTGGGGTAAGGCAGTGGTCAAGGTCTGGAAAAGCAGTGATGGTTCAGTACGGATGGCTCCAGAGTACGAATCTTGTCGGGCCCTGGCAGCTCAGGCAAAAATCCCTATGCGGCAGGTAATTGACGAGATCATGGGGTCATATAACCGGTAATTCTTCTTTTATTAACTGTATGAAGTTATGGGTAACAGTTATGCACAAATCGAACTGAGACCATATTTATGGTATTGAGGCCAATTATGGAGAATATTGTTGTAACGGGCATCCGTTCGGTGCGCGGGGTAGGTTCGTCTTTTAGTATTCTTGTATTATCTCATGNNTTAACTGTTGAACCTCCTCCAAAGTATTAAAATAGGAGAAACTGGCCCGCACTGATCCTTTCTCCAGGGTGCCGAGGGTCTTATGGGCCAATGGTGCGCAGTGCAATCCTACCCTGACAGCAATACCATAAATCTGGTCTAATATGAACCCGACCTCCGATGCGTCCATTCCCTGGATATTAAAACTGATCACACCGACCCGCTGGTCCGGATCCTGTGGTCCATATATCTCGACCCGATTGGTGTTGCGCAGACCATTGATCAGGTGTTTGGTAAGTGAATGTTCATGGGCAAATATCTCATCAATACCGATTTGCTGTATGAATTCAATCCCTGCTCCCAGTCCGGCTATCCCCACTGTGTTTTGAGTCCCGGCCTCATAGCGGTCGGGGAGCAGGTCAGGCATCTCCAGGCTTTCGGATTGACTGCCCGTTCCTCCGTACTTGATGGGGTCCAGTTCAACGCCCGGGCCCACGTACAAAACCCCGATCCCCGGCGGACCAAATAAACCTTTATGTCCGGGAAAAGCCAACATATCGACCTCTATTTCCTTGACATTAAGCGGCAATACGCCGGCAGTCTGTGAGGCATCAAGGAGAAAGCGGATTCCCCGATTTCTGCATATCTGACCAATTTCCCTGGCAGGCGTTATACCACCGGTCACATTTGACGCATGAACTACAGCCACCAACCTGGTGTTCTTTTTTATCTTACGGGCAATATCAGCGGGGTCAATCACTCCGCACCGATCCGCATCAACCACATCCACCTCAACCCCGATATTTCTTAAATGGTATGCGGGCCGTGCTACCGCATTATGCTCCATACTGGTAATAATAAGGTGATCTCCCTTATGAAGACTGCCCAGCAACGCGAGGTTTAAGGACTCAGTAGCGCTGGAGGTAAATATAATCTCCTCAGGATGTGCCGCAGAAATGAACTCGGCTATCTGCTCCCGCACCCTGAGCACAGCTCTTCCGGCTTCCAAGGTCATACGGTGTCCGCCTCGCCCCGGGTTGGCTGAACCATAGCGAAGAAATTCCTCCATAACCTTTATGGTATTCGATGGCTTGGGGTAGGTAGTAGCTGCATTATCAAAGTAGATCACTATTGTACTCCTCTGGCGATTGCCGTTGTTATCATCGTGTTTGCTCATTTTTGGTTTCTTGCACAGATATTGTTTAGTAGTACAATAATGTTTCACGTGAAACAATTAGGATAAAACTCCTGATATATCTCGCAAGACCGATTTTGAATTGTTTCACGTGAAACAAATTAC
>DCTH01000103.1:0-1642 GCA_002329495.1 Syntrophothermus sp. UBA1445
CAGGTAGGTTTTCTGTTATCCGCAGAACCTTTGGGAATGAAACTGGAAAGGTTAAACCCGGTGGAGGGGTTTAAGAGGATATTCTCCAAACGGGCCCTGGTTGAACTGGTGAAATCCATTTTGAAGTTGACCCTCACCGCTTATATTGTGTACCAGGTGATCTCCCAAAATATCTACCTGTTCCCGTTGCTGATGGACATGGAAGTTGCCCAGATCATAAAAAACCTCTCGGCCCTGGTGTTTGAGATGGCGATGAAGATAGGAGCAGCCTTGCTGGTCCTGGGAGTGCTTGACTACCTTTACCAGCGCTGGGAGCACGAACAGAGCCTGAAAATGTCCAAACAGGAGGTAAAGGAAGAGTATAAACAGATGGAAGGGGATCCCCAGATACGGGCCCGTCAGAAACAGAAACAGAGAGAGATGGCGATGAGAAGGATGATGGCCAAAGTCCCCCGGGCGGATGTGGTAATAACCAACCCTACTCATTTTGCCATAGCTTTACGATATAATGCCGAGCAGATGGACGCTCCTATGGTGGTTGCCAAGGGACAGGACTTCATCGCCCTGCGGATCAAGGAATTGGCCCGGGAGAATGGAGTGACGATAGTGGAAAACCAGGAACTGGCCCGAAACCTTTATTATATCTGTGACCTGGGTGAGGTTATCCCGGAAAACCTCTACCAGGCGGTCGCCCAGGTCCTGGCTTTCGTCTATCGTCAAAAACAGGCCTGAATCAGTCTTACCCTACAGTTGTCGTTGCTTTTAAATCCAGGATGTTTGGGGATATGAGGTGAAGCATGGATACTGCTCCTACTTCTGTACTTAATAGAATGGTGGCTAATTCCGATGTCCTGGTTTCGGTTGGGGTTATCTGCGTTGTGATGATGATGATCATCCCCATACCGAAGCAGGTCTTGGATATATTCTTGACCTTCAATATCGGTTTTGCCCTGGTGATACTCCTGGTGTCAATGTTTATTCAGAGCCCCCTGGAGTTTTCAGTGTTTCCGTCACTGCTTCTGATTACCACCATGCTCCGTCTTTCCATGAATGTATCCGCCACCCGGCTGATCCTGGGGGAGGCTGATGCAGGAGAGGTGATTCATGCCTTCGGAAGCTTCGTGGTAAAAGGGGATATGGTAGTCGGATTTGTTATTTTTCTGATCCTGGTGGTTATTCAGTTCATTGTTATCACCAAGGGTGCGGAGAGGGTTTCCGAAGTGGCAGCCCGTTTTACCCTCGATGCCATGCCGGGCAAGCAGATGGCCATTGATGCCGATCTTAACGCTGGCATGATAGAAGAGAAGGAAGCCCGCGCAAGGCGGCGTGACATTCAGCGGGAGGCTGATTTCTACGGGGCAATGGATGGTGCCAGCAAATTTGTGAAAGGTGATGCCATAGCCGGTATTGTGATCATCCTGATTAACATCATTGGTGGTCTGATAATTGGGGTGTTGGAGAAGGGTTTCACCCTGGGTGAGGCCGCCCAGCGGTATACCATCCTGACCGTGGGCGATGGTCTGGTAACCCAGATACCGGCCTTGATGATTTCCACGGCTGTGGGTATTGTTGTGACCCGTTCCGCCTCGGATGTGAATCTGGGGCAGGAGATGACAGCGCAGGTTCTGGCACATCCCCGAGT
>DCTH01000103.1:1701-2557 GCA_002329495.1 Syntrophothermus sp. UBA1445
ACCGCCGGGGAACGGCGGTGATTGAAACCACCGCCCCGGAAGAGGCCCTGGAAGAGGTTCAGGAGATCAAGCGCCCGGAAAATGTTATGGAGTTGCTGCACGTGGAGAAGATGGAGCTGGAAATCGGATACAGTCTCATTCCTCTGGTGGATTCGGATCAGGGAGGAGACCTCCTGGACCGGATTATCATGATCAGGAGACAATCGGCGGTAGAACTGGGATTTATTGTCCCCCCCATCAGAATCCGTGNNTTATTGTCCCCCCCATCAGAATCTGTGACAATATGCAGCTCAGACCCAACCAGTACGTGATCAAGATCAAGGGTTTGGAGGTGACCCGGGGGGAACTGGTCATTGACAGTTATCTGGCCATCGGCCCGGGGATTGAGGACGATACACAACTGCATGGCCTGGACACTGTTGAACCCGCTTTCAGGCTCCCGGCCAAATGGGTAGACATACATGAAAGGGAGATTGCTGAAGCCCGGGGTTATACCGTGGTAGATCCTCCCTCGGTTGTCGCCACTCACTTGACCCAGATTATCAAGGAACGCGCCCACGAACTGCTGGGTCGCCAGGAAGTGCAGAGCATGATCGATTACATAAAGGAACAGAACCCGGCGGTGGTTCAGGAACTGATTCCCGATCTGGCATCGGTAGGAGATGTCCAGCGGGTACTGTGCAACCTGCTACAGGAGCACTTACCAATACGGGATATGGCCACCATTCTGGAGGCCATGGCTGACTATGCCAAATTAACCCGGGATCCGGATATCCTCACTGAGTATGTGAGGCAATCCCTGAAGCGAAGTATCACCAGACATTATGCCGGTGAGGACAACCGGATCAGTGTTGTT
>DCTH01000103.1:2591-4011 GCA_002329495.1 Syntrophothermus sp. UBA1445
TTTGGGTCCTACCTGGTGGTTGATCCTACCCGGGCCCAGACCATGGTGAGACAGATTAATCGCTACCTGGAGAGTATGTCGGGCCGGGGACAGAATCTGGTGATTTTGTGTGCCCCAATTTTGAGGATTTATCTTAAGAAGCTGTTGGATAAGTTTATCCCCGGGGTTATGGTAATTTCTTATAACGAGATCGAGACCAGTGTGGAACTTGATGTAGTGGGGATGATTTCCGCATGAAAATTAAGCGATTTGTTGGCGACTCCATGCCGGAGGCCATGAAGCAGGCCAAGGAACAGATGGGTGATGAGGCCGTGATAATATACAGCCGGAAGTATAAGGAAGGCGGGCTGTTAGGCCTGTTTGCCCGGGAAAGATTCGAAATTACCGTTGCCATGGATGAGAATTACCCCAAAGAGAACTTGCCGTCGTTACTGGTGGAAACAGCGGTGGCTGCGGATCTGGAAACCCAGGAATCAAAACCCCAGGTGCCAACCAGCCGCGACGGTGGGTACTCCGCCGGTGAGATCCTGAGTGAGATCAGGTCCATGAAGGGCATGGTGGAAGACCTCCGGGAACGGATTGAGGATGAACCCCAGAATTACAGCCGCACCGGGCGAATACTCCTGAAACAACTGCATTCGCGGCAGATTGAGCAGAGGTTGGCGAACCGGATAGTAAAGGCGGTAGAGGAGCGGGTAGATAAGGGGTATGCCGGTGATATCGCACGCACCCGGGAGCTGTGTGTTCAGGTGGTGGCAGAACTTTTGAAAAAACCCCGGGGAATTGAAATAAATAAAGGAAAGCCACGTATTGTGGCTCTTATTGGACCTACCGGAGTGGGAAAGACCACTACCATAGCCAAGTTGGCGGCGCGGTTCAGTCTCATGGAAAACAGGANNGTTTGATCACCATAGATACCTACCGGATTGCGGCAGTGGAACAGCTCAAGGTCTATGCTGACATAATCGGGCTCCCCCTGGAGGTAGTTTTTAAGCCCGGGGATCTGAAGAAAGCGCTTGATCGCTTCACCAGCCGGGATCTGGTCTTTATTGATACCGCCGGGCGCAGCCCCCATAATGAATCGCAGATGGAGGAACTATCCAGTTTGGTGGGGGAAGCAAACCCTGATGAAGTGATTCTGGTATTGAGCGCTACTACCAAAACCGAAGACCTGTTGGAGACCTACAAGAGGTTTAACCTTATTAAGATCGACAAAATAATCTTCACCAAATTGGACGAGACCACCTGTTATGGTCCGATCCTAAGTGTTATCAATAAGACCAAAAAGCGTCTCTCCTATGTGACCAATGGTCAGAGTGTACCGGATGACATCGAGTTGCTTGACAATATCAGTCTTGCCCGACTGATTGTGGGAGATGATTGGCATTCATGAAAGACCAGGCAGACCGATTGAGGACTA
>DCTH01000103.1:4022-6677 GCA_002329495.1 Syntrophothermus sp. UBA1445
CAAGGGTGGAGTGGGCAAGACCAACCTGGCCTTGAACCTGGCCATATCTCTGAGTGAAGTTGACAAAAAAGTAATCCTGTTGGATGCGGATATGGGTCTGGCAAATGTTGATATAATCCTGGGAATGGTTCCCAAGTACAATCTATATCATGTAATCAGGCAGGAAAANNTTGAAGGACATCATCCTGCCAGGGCCCGAAGGTGTGCGGATAATACCCGGAGGCTCGGGGATTTTTCAGATGGCCAATCTCAGTGAAGCCAAGCTTAAACAAGTGGTTTCTGAACTCGGCAAGCTGGATGGGGAATGTGAGGTCATGATTGTTGATACCGGGGCCGGAATTGCCAATAACGTGCTTAGCTTCGCACTGGCGGCCGATGATATCATCGTATTAACCACTCCTGAGCCAACTTCTTTAACTGATGCCTACGGTATTATCAAAACTGCTGCCGCCCGCGAGGCCCGGGGTAAATACCATCTGGTGGTTAACCGTGCATCTTCGGAAGCACAGGGAATAATGGTGGGGCAGAAACTCAAATCAGTTTGTGAAAGGTTTTTGGGAGTTGAGATAAACGTCCTCGGCTCAGTGTTGGAAGACCGGAGTGTACACAGCGCTGTAATGCAACAGGAGGCTCTGGTACTTCATGCTCCGAACTCGGCGGCGGCCCGTGACATACGCGGTATAGCCGGTCGGCTGTGTGATCAAGTCGGGACCCAGACCACACAGCCGATAGGCGTTAAAGGGTTCTTTCGCAGCATTGCCAACCTGTGGAAACAGTGACTAAACCAAATGAGAAGTGATAGGAGGTTTTTTGTGACAGAGATCAAGGTATTGGTTGTCGATGATTCGGTTTTTATGAGAAGAGTAATAAGCGACATTATTAACGGTCAGCCTGACATGAGGGTTGTGGCCACCGCCAGTAACGGTAAGGAAGCTTTAGCACTGGCCCGTAACTTTGCGCCCGATGTGATCACCATGGATGTAGAAATGCCGGTTATGGACGGGCTGCAGGCTCTGGAAAGGATCATGAGTGATACTCCGCTTCCTGTGATCATGCTAAGCAGCTTAACCCAGAGTGGTGCTGACGCTACCGTTCGCGCCCTGCATATAGGGGCGGTCGACTTTATAACCAAGCCATCCGGTTCCCTGTCACTTGATATAAACAAGGTTGCCCAGGATATCATAGCTAAGATCAGGGTTGCGGCCTCAGCCCGTGATAAGTTGCGCCGGCCTCCGGTGCAGAAGTCAAGGCCTCCTGTTCCGCCTCCAGCGCCTCCTGTGGCCGCAGTTTACCGATCCCCGGACAAGATGGTTCTGATTGGTACTTCGACGGGAGGACCCAAGGCACTTCATGAGGTTATACCCCGACTGCCCGGCAATTTACCGGCGGCGGTCTTGGTAGTCCAGCATATGCCTCCCGGGTTTACCCGCTCATTGGCGGATCGTATAAACGGCATGTCAGCTCTCAGGGTCAAAGAGGCAGAAGATGGAGAACCGCTATTGACTGGCAGTGTATACATTGCTCCCGGTGATTACCATCTCAAGGTCCGGCGTTTAGGGGAGGGCCTTGGTCGGCGACTACTTATCAATCTAACCAGGGACCCGGCAGTTTCCGGACATCGTCCATCAGTGGACGCCATGATAGAATCGGTTGTACGGGAGTACTGGTCCAAAACATTGGCGGTCATAATGACCGGCATGGGCCAGGACGGTACCAGAGGGATCGCCGCTCTCAGGAACAAGGGGGGTAAGGTTATCGCAGAAGACAGTTCTACATGTATTGTATTCGGGATGCCCAGATCAGTTATTGACGCCGGTCACGCTGATCATATTTTGCCTTTGCCGCATATAGCCAGAGGGATAGTGGAAAACCTGTAGCCGGATAGTGGACATACAAACATTTTCATCCCTTAATTGGTTCAATTCGGCAGGATTCTTGTATCTATATGGTAAACCTTTGAGTAGTGACCTATTGAAGATGGTAGTTACCAGGAGAAACAACCAATCTCCTGTTCTGGAGATGATTCGACGTGAATGATTGGGGAGGTGGAACTATTGAACATGGATATGTCTCAATACCTCGACGTATTCCTGGAAGAGAGCAAGGAACACCTGGTTAATCTGAACGAAAGACTGTTGGAACTCGAAAAGAATCCCCAGGACCTGTCGAGCCTGAATGAGATATTTCGCGCCGCTCACACCCTGAAAGGGATGTCATCCACCATGGGCTTCAATGACATGGCTGACCTGACTCACCACATGGAGGATGTCCTTTCTGACTTGAAAGAAGGCATTATAAGGGTCGAGGGTGCAGTGATTGATATACTCTTTGATTGTTTTGACCGCCTGCAGATAATGGTGGGAAACATTCAAAGCGGCCAGCCGCCGTTAAACAATACAGACCTTATCGAAATGCTGGGCCAGGTGAAAAAGGGCACCCTGACAACATCTTCGCCCTCACCTGCGAACGAATTACCCGGCAGTGAGGCGCAACCGGTTTCTGCGGAACCGGATGAGTCATCGGTTTTCCCGTTTGAATTCAATCAATATGACTTAACCGTTTTACGGGAAGTCCGAACCCGGGGGTTAAAAGCTTATTATCTATCCATTAAAGTCGCGCCTGATTGTCTTATGAAATCGGTACGCTCTTTTATGG
>DCTH01000168.1 GCA_002329495.1 Syntrophothermus sp. UBA1445
GTCCCGCTCCGGTCTCGGCGATGAGCCTCGTTTTCCCCATCTTCTTCGCCAGCAGGGCCTGCCCCAGAACATTGTTGATCTTATGGGAGCCGGTATGATTGAGATCCTCCCGTTTGAGGTATATCCTGGCCCCGCCCAGATCCCGGGTCATCTTCTCGGCATAGTACAGCAGTGAGGGCCGGCCCGCGTAATTTCTTAGCAAATGATTCAGCTCGTTTTGAAAATCTGGATCATTCCTATAGAATTCATATGCTTCTTCAAGTTCCTGAACGGCCTTCATTAATGTCTCTGGTATATACTGTCCGCCGTAATCGCCAAATCTACCTTTCTTCATCAATACCACCTTCCGCATTAGGTTTGAGAATGTGAATGCACGATAAAAGCATTAAAAAAAGCCTTTGCCCAATAGGACAAAAGCTTCAAACTTCTGCGGTGCCACCTAAATTGATGCACATGCATCCACTCAATTACGTACCATCATACGCATCCCCTTGATAACGGGCGAGAATCCCGTTGGGCATTACTCGGTCAATAGACCTTTCCTCCCCTTCTTCATGAGTCCATTCCATACAGTGTTGCTTGTTGCAATCCCACCACCTGCAACTCTCTGTGAAGCAATCTAAAGTATGTACTCTTCTCAATCATTAGATTACTGATTATTTAATTGCAAATTATGATACAGCAACGATTCAGATTTTACAAGTACTTTTTCATAACGCGTGTTTTGCGGGTGGAAATTTCAAAACCGGTATGGCTACCAGCAATTCACCAAGGTATATCGTAAAACCCGACCCCGAAACGGTGCCCCGAATATTTGGGGGACCTTTTTTATTTATTTGGAAATACGGTAATAATCTGTTTCAGGGTTAAATCGTCCCTGCTGTTACCAGGGAGTTTTTGATTTTGCTGGCGAATTTGGGTGCTTTATTCAAGGCCTTCCTTTGTATATGCGGTTTTTGCGCAACATATAATAAAACATCATGCCCAGGGGGCTTTTTCTTATGATCTATTCTTTGGAACTGGTTATGCAAAACGGTGAAAAGCATATAAGAGAACGGATGGAAACCAGTTTTTTCTGGCTCAAGGAACGCGGTTTTACTTTAACAGTCCAGACCTACCCCGGAGAACCTTATAACCGAATTCAACTCACCTTAAGCGGTTCCACTCATAGCGGGGTTTTTCATGACGACGATATCATCTATATCTTCAAGCATCAGTTGGCAGAAATACTGGCCGAGGCCATACTTAACCACTGGGAGAAAAAACTGATCAGGAGACAAGCGGAGAGAAATTATAAAGGTCTGCCGTCAGCCGACCAAGCTGAACTGGCGGACAGAGCGGTACACTTTTTACGTCGTTGTAACGATAATGAAAGTCTGAACCTTTTGTTGAAATTCGGACGCAAGAACAAGATTTCGCATAACATTTTGGAGCACCTGGAAACGCATCATACTCTGAATCTCGATGGGTTGGTAAACTTCAGTTTACGAGAATACCTGCGAGAAATCAGGTTTGCCGTTGATCTGGCGTATGAGGATCTTAAAAATGAAAAGCAGTATAACGATTTTATCAGGTTGCTTAAGTATTTCGTTGAAACTCAGCCACCAAAAGCGGTGGAGGTAAACATATACCTGGCGGAAAATGGTGCATTTCATTTATGGGACGAAAAAGGTCATGTAATTGAACAGGATCTTATTGATTTATACCTGGAAGATATTCTGAGCAATGAGAACAACCTGGATGATGTACTGATCAGCATTTTAATTACCGTAGCGCCACGTCGCATCATATTTCACTCATTGGGAGCTATGCCTGACACTGAACCGGCTCGTATCATAAAACGGGTCTTTAAAGAGAGGATTATAGTGTGTCCGGGATGTGACCGGTGTCTGGGCCACCAGTTAAAAGATCGCTAAACCATCCGGCAAATATTGAATTGCGAGCCCGGTATCTTTCTGATACGGGGCTTATTTTATGCCATTTGGTCACCGTTTCCGGTTACACGGTAACCTTTCGGAGACTTCGTCACCAGAGTGCAGATATATTTGGTATTTGGCGATGTAGGTTCGTAACTTAAAGACTGGTTCTCGGCCTCCGGACAACCTGGATTAATTGCAGCTTGACACAGAATTTGTTATATTCTTAGGGTATGGGTCAAGAAGTAGAGGGTGATTGATTGATCCGATTGCTGGCCGTACCTTTGATCAGTGCCTTTATTGGATACCTAACCAATGTTGTAGCCATCAAGATGCTTTTTCATCCCCGAGAACCCATCAAGATACTTACGTTTGAGTTTCAGGGCCTGCTTCCTCGCCGACAGGAGGAGATAGCCCATAAAATAGGAGAAGTGGTGGAAAGGGAATTACTGTCGGTTGACGATCTGGTTGATCGCTTCGGTACCCCTGAGATGCAGGACAAGATCGTGAAAATCATCTCGGAGAGGGTCAGGGCCAGGTTGGAGGAGGCGGTGCCGCGTCTGATTCCCCATAACCTGACGCGAGTTCTGGCCGACCTGGTGGAAGGGATTCTGGTCAGAGAGAGCCGCTCTCTGGTTTCACAGATTATCGAATCTGCCAGTCAGCAGATGACGGCAGAGATTCGGGTTAGTGAAATAGTTCAAGACCGAATTCAGGCCTTCGAAGTGTCACAGTTGGAGGGTCTGGTCAAGGAAGTGGCATCCAAGGAACTGAGAGGTATAGAGGTCCTGGGGGGCGTACTGGGCTTTCTTATTGGTCTGGTTCAGGTGGCGATTATTACATTATTTCCATAGGGAGGCATATTGAATGATTAAGATCAGCTTAAAAGATGGTTCAGTGGGGGAGTACCCAACTGGAATCACTGCCATAACAATAGCTGAAAAGATAAGTGGCCGATTGGCTAAAGAGGCGGTGGTAGCTCGCTTCAATGGGCGTTTTGTGGATTTAAACGCCGCCCTTACTGAGGATGGTCAACTGGAGATACTTACTGCCAGAGAACCTGAAGTGCTGGAAGTCTACCGTCATACGACGGCTCATGTGATGGCCCAGGCGGTTAAGAGACTCTATCCTGATGTGGCTCTGGCGATTGGTCCGGCCATAGATAAGGGGTTTTATTACGATTTCGATTTTACGGAGTCCTTGGGTCCCGAGGAACTGGCGGCGGTTGAAGAGGAAATGGCCAAAATCATCAAAGAGGATTACCCTCTTTTGCGTAGTGAGTTAAGCCGCGCTGATGCCATAAAGATGTTTAATGATGCGGGAGAGCCGTATAAGGTTGAACTGATCGAGGATCTGCCAGAGGATGCCACCATTAGTGTTTATCGTCAGGGAGAATTCGTGGATCTTTGTGCCGGTCCCCATCTGCCGAGCACGGGAAGAATCAAGGCATTCAAGCTTATGAACCTGGCCGGGGCTTACTGGCGGGGTGATGAAAACCGGAAGATGCTGCAGAGGATCTACGGTACTTCGTTTTTCAAGAAAGAACAGCTTGATGATTACCTGTACAAGCTGGAAGAGGCCAAGAAACGTGACCACCGCAAATTGGGACGCGAACTGGGGTTGTTTGTAATCCTGGATGAGGGCCCGGGTTTCCCGTTCTTTTTGCCCAAAGGCATGATTATACGCAATGAGCTGGAAAAATACTGGCGTGAAGTCCATGATGAGGCCGGGTATATGGAGATAAGAACTCCCATCATCCTGGAACGTTCTCTGTGGGAGCGTTCGGGTCACTGGGATCACTACCAGGAAAACATGTATTTCACCAAGATTGATGACGCGGATTTCGCAGTTAAACCCATGAACTGTCCGGGAGGGCTCTTGGTTTACAAACAGAACCTGCACAGCTATCGGGAGCTCCCCATACGTATGGCAGAGATGGGATTAGTGCACCGCCATGAGATGTCCGGTGTATTGCACGGGTTGATGAGGGTCAGAGCCTTCACTCAGGATGACGCCCACATTTTTATGCTGCCAGAACAGATGATCAGCGAGATTACCGGGGTAATTGACCTGATCGATCAGGTATACACCAAGTTTGGTTTTTCTTATCATGTGGAGGTCTCTACTAAGCCTGAAAAAGCCATCGGGTCTGATGAGGACTGGGAAATGGCCACAGAGGTTCTGAAGAACGCACTGGAAAAGAAGGGCATGGAGTATCAGATCAATGAAGGTGACGGTGCCTTTTATGGTCCCAAAATCGATTTTCACCTCAGGGACTCACTCGATCGTACCTGGCAGTGCGGGACC
>DCTH01000087.1 GCA_002329495.1 Syntrophothermus sp. UBA1445
CCTTTTATTTTACCGTTCACACCAGCTCCGTAATGATGGGAACAACGTAGATATTGATCGGGAAATCGCGAAGCTGACCAGCAATGAGATTTATTATGACGCGGTTTCCAGGTGCCTTAACAACGAGTTTCAATTGCTGAGATCAGTAATTCAGGGGAGGTAGTTGTATGGGTTTGCTTAACAGCGGCATTGATATATGTGCTTCCGGTCTTACCGCTCAGCGATTGAGAATGGACGTAATAGCGAACAACCTGGCCAATTCATCCACCACCCGAACCGAAAACGGGGGACCATATCGACGCCAGATTGTAATTTTCGAGGCCCGTACCAATTCCCAGGATTTTAAACGCCTGCTGGAGCAAGAGATTGCGGGGTTTAACGGGGTCCGGGTCAAGGAGATCGCAACGGACAACTCACCTTTACGTCAGGTCTATGAGCCATCACACCCCGACGCCAATCCGGAGGGATATGTATCATATCCCAATGTGAACGTGGTTGCTGAGATGACCGATATGATATCGGCTTCCCGCTCCTACGAAGCCAACATTACTGCCCTGAATTCAATTAAACGGATGTCAACCAAAGCTATAGAAATCGGACGCTGACCCTTATACTGGTGAGGTGTTGTTTTGAGGGGAGGAGAGTCTTATTGAGAGTCGATGAGTTAACCAGTGCTGGATGGTTCAAAATCGGCAGTCAGGAAAACGATCTGAAACCCGAAATATCGTTTTCCAGCTACCTGAAAGATGCCTTGAACCAGGTGGGGTACCTGGAGAATCAGGCCCGTTCCGCGGCCCAGGCGATGGCAGTCGGGGATGGTTCCGAGATACACCAGGTGATGATTGCCTATGAGAAGGCCGCATTGGCCTTAAGCCTGACCATTGAGATCAGAAACAAGATTGTAGAGGCCTATCAGGAGATAATGAGGATTCAAATGTAACCTAAGCGGAGAATGGGTATGGATAGTCTGAAGGCAATCATAGAAAAGTGGTCAACCAAGCTGAAAGAGGTTTGGAAGGGTCTGAATCTGAATCAGAAAGTACTGCTAAGCGGTGCCTTGCTGCTTATTGTAACCGCGGTTGTCGTTTCCTCAAGGGCGGTGCTAAGCACCAGTTATGAACCATTGTACACCAATCTGGCCGTCAACGATGCAGCGGCTATGACTGCTCAGCTTGATGAACTCGGTATCGAATACAAGCTTGAAGATGCCGGCACTACCATACTGGTGCCAGCCGAATTGAAGTATGAGACCCGATTGCAGCTGGCCAGTGCTGGTTTGCCCCAGGGGGCAGTGGGATTTGAAATTTTCAATGAAACCAGCTTTGGAGAAACCGAGACTGACAAACGGGTCAAGTACCAGATGGCCTTACAGGGGGAATTGACTAAAACGATTCAAAGCCTGGACAAGGTAGAGGCCGCTAAGGTGAACCTGGTCATACCACAGAAATCACTGTATTCATCTGAACAACAGGTAGCCACGGCTTCGGTGCTCATAAAGAACCGGTTTAACACCCGCATGAGTAGTTCGGAGATTCAGGGGATAGTACACCTGGTGGCCAATAGTGTCGAGGGCCTGAAACCGGAGAATGTAACCGTGGTTGATACCAACGGCAACGTTTTGTCAACCGGCCTCTCCGGGTCAGAATACCGGTCCAATACGGTTGAACTTACCCAGGCGCAGCTGGCCCTGCAGCGTCAGTATGAAACCGAGATGCAGACGTCGGTCCAGTCGATGCTGGAACATGTGGTTGGTCCTGGAAAAGCTGTGGTCAGGGTAAGTGCAGAGCTGAACTTTGACGAGAAAGAAAGCCGGATGGAGATCTATGCTCCCTTACAGGGCAAAACAACACCGGCTACTTTTCCGCGCAGTGAAAGCCGTATCGAAGAAACCAGTGAATCAACAGGTCAAGCGGAAACAGGGGCGGTTGGTACCGACACCAACATTCCCAGTTACCAGCAGACCAATCCCGCTACGGAGACTTCTTCATCGGAGAGAACCGAAAGGGTTACCAACTGGGAAATCGATAAGGAAGAGATACTGCAGAAGTTTGCTCCCGGCGCGGTGAAGAGGCTAACGGTGGCGGTCATTGTTGACCAGGAACTGGATACTCGGCAGAAAGAAGAGCTCCAGCAGATGGTAGAGACGGCGGTGGGTATTGATCATAATAACCCTGACCCCTCAAACCGCAATGTTTCGATAACTGGTATGAGATTCAGCCAGTTTCAGGCACCAGAACCAGAGGCAAGGGGTATTTTACTGGCCCTTCCCCCATACGCCTGGGTACTGCTTGTCATCCTCGGATTGGCGGTGGCAGGCGTGGTGGTCAGGACCCTACGTCAGAGAAGGGATGCTGTCGAGCCGGAGTTTGAAGCAGTTGTTGAAGAGGAGATTAAACTGCAGGACCTGTTGGATAAAGAACTTACTCCTCAGGAGAAGGAGCGCAAGCTGATCCGGGAGGAAATTGAAAAACTAGTCGATGGCAATCCCGAGGATGCGGCCAATCTGATCAGAACCTGGTTACTGGAGGAGGGGATGTAACATGGCCGGTACTGGAAAAAAGACATTAAACGGAAGGCAGAAGGCTGCTCATCTCCTGATTTCTCTGGGACCCGAGAAATCGGCCAAGATATTCAAACACCTGAAAGAAGACGAACTGGAGCGGGTCACGTTGGAGATAGCCAATGTCCGCCAGACAACCTCTGATCAGCTATGGGATATCATGCGGGAGTTTTATGAGCTCTGCCTTGCCAATCAGTACATTCAACAGGGCGGTATTGCATACGCCCAGGAGGTTCTGGTAAAGGCATTGGGCCATGAAAAGGCAATGGCCATAATCAACCGCATCTCCTCTTCGCTCCAGGTAAGGCCGTTTGATTTCGTCAGAAAGACTGAGCCGGCCCAGGTGCTGAGTTTTATTCAAGGGGAGCACCCACAGACCATGGCCCTGATTCTGGCCTACCTGGATTCAGCCAAGTCTTCCGTAATTCTTTCCGCCCTGCCCCCTGACCGGCAGGTTGATGTGGCCAGAAGGATTGCCCTGATGAACAATACATCACCTGAGGTCATTAAAGAGGTGGAGCGGGTCCTGGAACGCAAACTTTCCTCGGTTGTGCCGCAAGAGGTAACCAGTGCCGGTGGAGTAAAATCGGTAGTTGAAATCCTGAACCGGGTGGACCGGGGAACCGAGAAAACAATCCTCGAAGCCCTGGAGGTGCAGGACCCGGAACTGGCAGAAGAGATCAAAAAACTGATGTTTGTGTTTGAAGACTTGGTTACCCTGGATGACCGTTCAGTACAACGAATCCTCCGGGAGGTTGAAAACCAGGATCTGGTACTGGCCTTGAAGGGTGCAAGCCAGGAGGTAACGGACAAGATCTTCAACAACATGTCCCGCAGGGCTTCAGATATGCTGCGGGAGGATATCCAGTACCTGGGTCCGGTTAGACTGCGCGATGTGGAAGAGGCGCAGCAGCGGATTGTAAACATAATCAGGAAACTGGAGGACACCGGCGAGATTGTGGTAGCTCGTGGCGGGGGTGATGAAATCATTGTCTAAAGTGATCAAACCCCACGAGATTATCCTTCAGGCCCCGGTTTTTATTGAAATATTGGATAAAGCGAGGGAAGCGGAGGAGCAGACCCCGGTTGATGTATGTCCTGAAAATCCGCAAGCCGCTGCGCAGGAGGAAGCTGAAAGGATTATCAAGGAAACCGAGGATATGATTGTCCAGATCCTCGAAAAGGCACGCCTGGAAGCCGAGAATATTATGGCTGAGGCTCGTGAGGCGGCCCAGAACATAAGGGTGACCGCGGAAAAAGAAGCCGGGTTATTAAAAGAAGATGCGATGAATAACGGGTACCGGAACGGTTGGGATAAAGCCCGGGAGGAGACTGCTAAGCTGCTTGAAGAGACCAACCAGCAGTGTAAAAAACTCCTGGAAGAGGCCAACCGTGAGCGGCTTGGCATTATAAAATCCTGTGAAAATGTAATTATTCAAATGTCTATCGACATAGCCAAAAAAATAGTGGAAAAGGAACTCACCACAAATCCTGATATTATTATTAAGCTGGTCCACAGCATCATGGAATTCATGAACAGTGCCAACGCTTATAAGATCCTGGTCAGTCCTGAGGATTTCGTGACCCTGGTTTCTGAAGTCGGGGTACCCAGTGAATCCCCGAGTGGCAATGAGAAAATACAGGTACAAGTGGATAAAACCGTATCCCGTGGCGGTTGTATCGTGGAGACCGATCTGGGTTCAGTAGACGCCAGGTTGGAAACCAGGATATCCTCTTTGGAAGACGTCTTATTGGATGTGGCGAGATGTGAATAGATCAGAGGCTGAGTTCAGGCTCAATCTGGAGAAATACCAAGATGTAATTGATAAAACAGTCACCTGGAAGCAGAAGGGGCGGATATCTCAAGTGGTGGGGCTGACGATTGAAGCTATTGGCCCCCATAGTAGCCTGGGGGAACTCTGCTATATCAAGCCTAATGCTTCCGGTAACTTTGAACTGCTGGCTGAGGTGGTGGGGTTTCGAGGCAACCGGACCCTGCTCATGCCTCTGGGGGAACTTGATGGGATCAGCCCCGGGTGTGAGATAACCGCCACCGGTAAGAGACTCAGTGTCCCGGTAGGGGTTGGACTGGTAGGTCGGGTTCTCAACGGACTGGGCGAACCGATGGATAATCTGGGAGCCTTAATAGCTGAATCAGAGTACCCGGTTATGAACTATCCTCCTAACCCTTTGGAGAGGACCCGGATAACCGAGGTTCTATCCCTGGGTATCAAGGCCATTGACGGTCTAAACACCCTGGGTAAAGGTCAGAGAATTGGCATTATGGCCGGCAGTGGGGTGGGGAAGAGTACCCTCCTGGGCATGATTGCCCGTAATACGACCGCCGATATCAATGTTATCGCCCTGATAGGTGAACGCGGTCGTGAAGTCAGAGAGTTCCTGGAAAGAGACCTGGGAGAAGAGGGCTTAAAGCGTTCAGTGGTGGTGGTAGCTACCTCCGATCAACCGGCCCTAGTGAGGATTAAGGGAGCATTCCTGGCTACATCCATTGCCGAGTACTTTAGAGATCAGGGATGTGACGTGTTAATGCTGATGGATTCCATAACCCGTTTTGCTTTGGCCCAGCGCGAAGTAGGGTTGGCGATTGGCGAACCGCCAACGACCAGAGGTTTTACCCCCTCGGTCTTTGCACTTTTACCAAAGCTGCTGGAACGGGCTGGTACCTCTGCTGCTGGAAGTATAACCGGCTTATACACGGTCCTGGTTGAAGGGGATGACATGAATGAACCGATAACCGATGCGGTCAGGGGAATAGTTGACGGTCATATCGTCCTTAGCCGTGAACTGGCAGCCATGAACCGGTATCCGGCGATAGATGTGTTACAGAGCGTCAGCCGGCTGATGACCGAAGTGACCACCGGGGAGCACCTTGAAATGGCAGCCCGGTTTCGCAGTCTGTTGGCAGTATACGAGGATGCCAAAGACCTGATTGATATCGGGGCGTATAAACCCGGTTCCAATCCCAGGATAGATGAGGCCATAAGTCACATCGACCGCTGTCAGGATTTTCTTCGGCAGGGGGTCGATGAACGGCTGACTATCGACGATATACAGCGTGAATTAAAACATGCCGTGAGTTGAGGGTAAAGCATGAACACCTTTAAGTTCAGACTGCAAACTCCATATAACGTCGCCTCCTGGCGGGAGAAACTTGCCAAGCAAGAGGTTAAGGAAAGACAGAACGCTTACGATCAGGAGGAACAAACACTCAACGACAAGCTGACGGGGATGAAGCATCTGATTGATCAGGAGCGGGGCTTACAGGGAAAAAATGTTCCCGTCAAGAGTATGATCATGCTCAAAGAACTACAGGGGATGTCCCAAGCCGAGGTCAGGCTGCAGCGGGAAGTCGTCGACCAGGCCTTATCAAGACTGGAGGAATCACGCCAGGAATTAACCGAAGTCGCTCGGGAGAAGAAATCCATGGAAAAGCTTAAAGAGCGACGTTATCAGACGTTTCTGAATGAGTACAGATGGCAGGAACAAATCAGTCTTGACGAAGTGGCGGTGACCAGCTTTTGGCGGAACCAGGGTGGGCCCAAGCACAAGGATAACTGATAGGTATGGGGAGTAAGTGTATTTATGGCAAGAGTCTTCAAGATAGTGGCGGTGATAGTTGCCCTCTTGGTGCTGGTACTGGCGGCCATGTTTTTCGGCTTGGTCAAACCGCCGGCGGTCTTTAAAGATATTCCGTATATCAGCAAGTTTATCGATGAAGAAAACGAAAGCAAACCGGTCTCTACTCCGCAATTGACGGAGAGTGATCAATTAAAGATAGAGTTGGAGGATGCCCAAACCGCTATCACCCGGTTGGAAAATGAAAATGCCGAGCTTAAGCGACGTTTGAGTGAGGTTGAAATAGAACGTGACACTCTAAGAACTCAGAACGACGAACAGAAAGCCAAAACCAGCCAGTTGCAGCAGTTGGCCGAATACTACNNGAATTAGATGATGAGACCAATATAGGAATCCTATCCAACATGGGGTCCGAGACCGCAGCCGCTATAATCGGTGAACTTGATCCGGGACAGGCTGCGGTTTTAACCAAAAAAATACTGCAGGGGAAAGGAGGTGAATAAGTGTCAGCAGAATTATTGTTGCCATTCATGCGTGTATCAACGGATGCGATGGGAGCGGCCGTTAAGGCCGGTAAACCGATCAGGGCCAGTGAGGCGGCCAGGACCAGTCGGTCCCTACACGGTTTTAACAAGACCCTGGAGGCGGCCAAACGGGCAATTGACATGACAACCCGGGAACCATGCCAACCTCAGGTCTGGTATTCAATGGGTCAAGACCAGATTCCGCTCCAACCAGGCAAGGAGGAGGAGGTTAATGACTCAGATTTAACAGGATACCTGCCGGTTGCAGGCAATTCCATGGAAAAGGTACCGGTTGAAGCAGGACTTATTCCCGAAACCGGGATGATACTGATGGCAACCGGGGAATNNTTAACCGGATTGCCGCCAAATCCTGCTTTGCCAGAGACCATGCTCCTGACCGGCAGTAACGGACAGCACCAGGAATTGTCGATTAATCCTGCCTCTCCGCAAAACTCCGGGATGTTTCCGGGTATGGCAATTGAAAAACCGCCAGATGACCCGAAAATGACTCTGATTGCAGGCAGCGACGTGTTGGTAAACCATGGTGAAAACACCGCGGATAAGGCCCCCTTCTTAAGCGACATGGAATCTGACGGTAACCATAACCAGCAAATGTCAAGGAACCAAGCGGAGAGGATGGAATCTACACCGGGAAGCAAAACCGGTGAACCGTTCCAGCGTGCAGAAAACCGCACTACTACGGCTTCAACAGCGGATACCGGCCAGTTACCNNCGTGCAGAAAACCGCACAACTATGACTTCAACAGCGGATACTGGCCAGTCACCCAAGGTTGGAAACAGCCAAACCCTGAATCCGGCCAGTCTGATAACTGCCGAGTCGGAGAAGATGCGGGGGGTAAAAACTCAGGTCACTTCCGGGAATGAGGTAGTGGCAGAGACTTCCCAGGTTCTGACTGTTTCTTCACCTGCGGAAACGGTCGTGACAGAAAAGGTCGAAACCATACAGAAGCCAGTATCAACCGGGGATATCGTGGAACAGATTGTAAGGAAGATTGAATTCTACCCGGGCCAGAAGTCAAGTGCCGTGACCATTAAGCTGGAGCCTGAGTTCCTGGGTAATTTACAGATTAATCTGGAAGTAGTGGATGATGTATTGGTCGCCAGATTCAGCACCGACAATCACCAGGTTAAACAGCTGCTGGAAATGGGAATGGGTCAGCTCCGAACCCAGCTGGAAACCACGGGGATAAGGCTGGAGCGGGCCGAGGTCAACGTCGATTTGGGGCAACACCAGGGTGAGTATCAGCATCATCATCAACCGGGTTATCAAAACCGTCAGCCCCTGCCTTATGAGGTGTCTCACTATTACCCGGTTCAGTTCATGAGTGATACGGGGCCATCAGAAACCGTAGAGAACTATTTACCGCCCGGTGACTACTCGGACGGATCGGTGAATTATTTGATTTAGGGGGTGATTGAAATAGAAGTAATGGCTGCTTCCTCCGGAAATACCGGAAATTCTCAGGAATCCAGGGTGACGGGTTCAAAGAATACCCTGGGGCAGGATGACTTTCTTAAACTGCTTGTTACCCAGCTCCGTCATCAGGACCCGCTGGAACCGGTAAAGGACCAGGAATTTATCGCCCAGCTGGCAAACTTTAGCTCCCTGGAGCAGGTAACCAACCTTAACAAGCAGTTCAGCCAGGTGACAGCTTTATTGCATGATAGCCTGTATGCGATAACCTCGATTCAACAAGCAACCGCCTGTTTGGGCCGTCTTATTGAATACCGGAGTGGGGAAGAAGTTCTGACAGGCATGGTCGATGCGGTAAGGATTGAAGAGGGATTACCGGTCCTTATGATCGGCGACACCCGGGTTGACCTGTCCCAGGTGCTGGCAATCAAGACCCCGGAAACTGCGACTGATGGGGGCGAGGACGCAGGCGATACAGTAGTTGAGGATGAATTGCGAGGTGCCTCCAGTGACGATCAATAAACTCATTTCCCCGGAACAATTGCAACCGGTTGCTCCGCAAACCAAACCGGGGATCCCAAGGATTCCCAAAACCGGACCCTCAGCCTTTGACCAGGTTCTGGCGGCGCAGACCAGTGAAATCAAATTTTCCAGTCACGCCCAACAACGCATGAGGTCCCGGAATATCAACTTCGGGGATCAGGAATTAAGTCTTTTGCAAAACGCAGTGAAAAAGGCCCGGGACAAAGGAGCACGGGAAAGTCTGATCCTGATGGGCGACATGGCTCTGGTGGTCAGTATCAGAAACAACACTGTGATTACGGCCCTGGATGGGGAAAGCATGAAAGAAAACGTATTCACCAATATCGACAGTGCTGTGGTTTTATAAACGGCTGGACCTCAATAGAGGAAAGCCTGATGCGCGGATTGAATGAAGCGCACACCCTTGAAAGGAGGTCATTTTTTAAGATGATGCGTTCAATGCATTCGGTGATTTCCAGTCTGCGGAATCACCAGATGAAGATGGATGTTATAGGCAACAACATCGCCAACGTAAATACATATGGTTTTAAGAAAGGAAGGGTAATTTTTAAGGATACCCTTTATCAAACCATGCGTACCGGTTCAGCTCCGCAGGATAACCGGGGTGGAACCAACCAGATGGCTATCGGTCTGGGTATGGATATTGGCGCCGTTGATACCATTGTTACTCCCGGGTCCTCTCAGACTACCGGGAAGAATACCGACCTTTGTATTAACGGAAATGGTTATTTCATGGTTAAGGCTGCCGATGAGGTATTTTATACCCGGTCCGGGTCGTTCGACTTTGACAAGAACGGTAATTTCTTCGCCGCTGGCAATGGGGCCCTGGTTCTTGGTTGGGTAGCAGATCCGGAAAATAACTGGATTATTGACACCGAGAGCAACAAAACCAATCCCCAACCGATCAATATTGGGAGGTTGCGCACTCTGTCTGCGAAGGCCAGTACCATGATGAAGTTCGCCGGCAACCTTGATTTCGAAACGGTACTTAGTGATCCCGCCGCCAATGAATATCATCCGGTGATTACCTCCAAAGACGTTATCGATTCCCGCGGTCAGACGCACACGATCTCATTCCGGTTTATAAAGACCGCAGAAGAAGCGGGGAGCACTACCTGGCAGTATAAAATATCCTATAACGATATGGACTTTGATGATGATGCGGCTACCGATCCCGAGGGCACTCTGACCTTTGATTCCCATGGAAAGATATCCGACCCGATTACTCCGGTCAACCTGGCAATTCAATTAACTAATGGTGCGGATGATCTATCCATAGACATTGATTTTAGTGAACTTACCGAGTACGACGGAGCCTCCAGTGCCTGGGTCGAGGAGTGCGATGGGTACCGGTCGGGAGAACTGAAGAATATCAGTGTCGACCCAAACGGGATTGTTAGGGGGACCTATTCCAATGAGATTTCCCGGGATCTGGCCCAGATAGCCCTGGCAACCTTTCAAAACCCGGCGGGTTTGACCAGCAAGGGGGAAAGTCTATACCAGGAATCAAGTAACTCCGGCGATGCCCGGATTGGTTTCCCGGGCGAGGATGACCGGGGGGTCTTGATTCCAGCAAGTCTGGAAATGTCCAATGTTGATCTGTCTGAAGAATTTGTGGATATGATCACCACCCAGAGGGGATTTCAGGCCGCTTCCCGTATTATTACCACCTCGGATGAGATGCTGCAGGAACTGGTTAACCTCAAGCGATAAAGATGGTATGTCGTTTAATTCATGATGGAGTATGTAAATGGTTGAACTGACCAGATTAAATGGGCAAAAAATCGTGATAAATTTGGAATTGATCGAGAGCATGGAGGAGACTCCAGACACAGTGGTTACTTTAACGACGGGGAAGAAATATGTAGTGGTGGAAAAGCCTGCGCAGANNAGATCGTTGCGGCAATATTGAGGTTCAGGAAGCAGGCCAATTCGATCCTGAAGAGTTAAGGAGGGGTGTCCGGTGCCCGAGGAGAACAGCGGCAAGGAAACAGGTAATTCATCGCGGTTTAATCTAAAGCTGATAGTCTTTGGTCTGGTATTATTCCTGTTGACCACTTCTGGATGCTATTTTGTTATTAAGAGCGCCCTGGCACCCTTGATGCCGCAGGAACAAACGGGGAACCAATCCGGGTCGGTTGGTTCCCTGGTCCCGCTGGGCGAATTTACGGTTAATATCTCCGATGTCAGTATGTCTCGTTTCCTTAAAACCGAAATTGTGCTGGAAATTTCTGATTCCAAGGTTAAAAAAACAATGGAAGAGGAAATGTTACCGGTGGTACGGGACGAGATCATTAGCATCCTTTCGTCCAAGACGGTGGCTGATCTTGACAGCCCTCACCGCACGGACCTCAAGAATGAGATCAAGACCAAGCTGAATAAACGTTTTAAAAATGCGATAACCAATGTGTACTTTAATGCCTTCATTATGCAGTAGGTCTAATTGAGTAATGGTTACAATCAAAGTAAATGGTGTAAAGGGGGAACACCGTGAGCGAGGTTCTGACTCAGGCGGAAATTGATGCTTTACTGGGTGCCCTTGACCGGGGAGAAGTTGACGCTGAAGAGCTTAAACAGGAACATTCCAAGAAGAAAGTCAGGGTATACGACTTTCGCCGTCCCAATAAGTTCTCCAAAGAGCAGATTCATACCCTGCAGGTGATATTTGAGAACTATGCCCGTTCGCTGGGGACCTACCTCTCGGCGCAGTTGCGGACTGCGGTGACGGTTGATGTGCTCTCGGTTGAACAGATAACCTACGACGAGTTTATCCGGTCGATACCCAATCCAACCATCCTGGGCATATTTTCGATGCCGCCCCTGGAGGGTAATGCCATCCTGGAGATCAATCCCAATCTAGGATTTGCCGTGCTTGACCGGATGTTTGGCGGTCCGGGACAGTCGATTGAAAAGGTGCGCGGCCTGACCGAGATCGAGGAAACGGTGATGGATCGGATATGTGACAAAATGCTGTATTACTTGGAGGAACCCTGGTCCATTATTGCTCCGCTTAAGCCGATGTTGGACCGTATCGATTCCAACCCGCAGTTTACCCAGATCGTTTCTCCCAGTGAGATGGTGGTTATCGTTTCACTTGAAACCCAACTGGGTGGAGTGATGGGGATGATAAATCTGTGTATCCCCTACCTGGTCCTGGAGCCAATCATCAATAAACTTAATGTCCACTATTATTATTCATCTACCACCAGGCAACGCGATCCGGGCAATACCAGGGCCATAAAGAACCGGATCCAGGAAGCTCAAATCCCGGTCAGGGTCCTGTTGGGGAGGACTGTAATTACAGTGGCCGACCTGATCGAACTGAATGTGGGAGACGTTATACCACTGGAGCGTAGGATGGATGAGGACCTGGAAGTGATAATCGGCAACAACACCAAGTACCTGGCCAAACCCGGAACTTACAGCAACCGGGCAGCAGTACAGATTACCACGGTAGTTGAGGAAGGTGATGATGATGATGAATGACGGGATACTGTCCCAGGAAGAGATAGATGCCCTACTTAAAGGACAGGGCCAAATGGAGGCTGCCAGTAATAACGCTGAACTGAGTGAATTAGAAGAAGATACCCTGGGGGAAGTCGGAAACATATGTATGGGAACTTCCGCCACCACCCTTTCGACCCTGCTCGGTAAAAAAGTTAGTATAACTACTCCCCGTATCAGGTATACCACGCGCCAACAATTAAGCAGCGATTACCCTCTGCCGTATGTGGTGGTGGAGGTAAAGTACCGTGATGGGTTAAAAGGGAGTAATATACTGGTGATCAAAAAGGAAGACGCCAGCATTATCGCTGACCTGATGATGGGTGGGCAAGGTATAATAGCTGAATTGAGTGATTTGAGTCTGAGTGCGGTCAGCGAGGCAATGAATCAGATGATGGGCTCAGCCACTACCAGTATGTCATCCATGTTTGATCAGCGCATAGATATTCATCCTCCCAAGCTGGCAATGGTTGACTTTGCAAATGAAAGCGACCTTGGTATTATACTTGACGACGACTACGAAAATCTGGTGCAAATCTCCTTCAAGATGGTAATTGAAAACCTTTTGGACAGCGAAATAATGCAGCTCATTCCCGTTTCCTATGCCCGAGAGATGGTCGGCACACTGATGCGTAATATTCCGGCTCCGGGAACAGAAGCAACTCATTCTGCCCCGAACACCCATGAAGTAACCAATGATATAATCCGTGATCCGATCAGTATGGATTGGGGGGAAATGGAATCCTCGATTGATTGGAGCCCTAAGTCCGCGGCGCCTGCTGCACCTCCTTCGCCAGCTTCGTACGATAACCGGACCGGGGTTAAAAAAGGGCAGGTAGCCGTCCGTCCGGTTCAATTTGCGGGACTGGATGAGCCAATTACCCAACAGGAAGTAAGGAATATTGACATCATCCTGGATGTCCCTCTACATATCAGTGTTGAACTGGGCAAGACCAAGATGAGCATTAAAGAGATCCTGGAACTGGGTCAGGGATCAATAATTCAGTTGGACCGACTGGCCGGGGAGCCGGTTGACCTGCTCGTTAATGGCAAGCTGATAGCCAAAGGAGAGGTGGTGGTTATCGACGAGAACTACGGGATTCGCATTTCAGCCATAGTCAGTCCGATGGATAGAATGACCAAATTACAGTAGTTGGGGAGGGTAAAATGGGCAAGACAATACTTGTTGTTGATGATGCAGCGTTTATGAGAATGATGATCAAGGACATTTTGACCAAAAACGGGTACTCGGTAGTGGGTGAAGCGGATAACGGTCTGAATGCCATTGATAAATATGAAGAATTGAAGCCGGATCTGGTTACCATGGATATTACCATGCCCGAAATGGATGGTATTAACGCCGTTAAGGAGATCAGGAAGAAAAACCCTAACGCTCGGATCATCATGTGCAGCGCAATGGGACAACAGGCGATGGTAATCGACGCCATTCAGGCCGGGGCCCGGGATTTTATTGTGAAGCCGTTTCAACCAGACCGGGTACTTGAGGCAGTCGCCAAAGCGGTAAACTGATGACACCGAAAATGATCAACATAACCCGAATCTTCATCGCTACCCTGCTTGTTTTTATGTGCCTGTTTGCTTCGGTCATCGAAACCCAGGCCATACCGATGGAATCAGAACAACAACAGGTGCAAATAAAATACCAGGAACCAAAAGAGACTGAAGCTCCCAATATTTTTTGGACCGTAGTCCAGACAGTACTGGCACTTTGCCTGATTCTGGCCCTTGCCTGGGGGATGATCCGTCTTTTCGGCGGCCATATTCGCAGTCGCTTGCAGGGCAGGTATCTGCGGGTGCTTGACGAGGTTACCCTGGGACCGAACCGGGGTATAGCGGTGGTTGAGGTGGGCGGTAAGGCTCTTATTGTTGGGGTCACCGACCACCAGATTTCCATGCTGGGGGAGTTAACCGATGATCAGACTATAGAGGAAATGATTGCAACTTCCCTGGAGACGACTCATGTATCGCCTGCCAATCCCGCATCACTCTGGGGACATATAAAGGACAGGCTGTCTTCGAAATTACCGTCAAGAGCCCCGGCTCAGGGCTTCGATACTCTGGTTGACCAAAGGATGCAGGCTCTTAACAGAATGTCTGACCGTCTGCGGAATCTGAATAACAGCAGTAATAAAGATGATGGGTGGAACAATGAGGGGATGTAATCAGTTGGGCCGGGGAGGAAAATACATAATTGGTATAGCAGTCCTTTTTTTGCTGGTTGGGTATTTGAATTCACCGGCGATGGCGGCACCTTTCGAATTACCGGATATAAACCTATCGGTTGCGGAAGGTTCTGAGGGCCCGGAAGGCGTGTCCCAGACCCTGCAGTTGTTGGCTCTGTTGACTGTTCTCTCGCTGGCTCCGGGAATACTTATTCTGCTGACATCCTTTACCCGGATAGTTGTGGTCTTGTCCTTCCTGCGCAGTGCCCTGGCGACCCAGCAGATGCCGCCCAATCAGGTGTTGATTGGACTGGCCCTGTTTTTAACTTTTTTCGTTATGGCACCTACCTGGAAGGATGTCAATGCCAACGCCCTACAGCCATATATGCGAGGAGAAATGGGATATGAAGAGGCTTTTGAGAGAGCCATGAGTCCGGTGAGAACCTTCATGTTTAAACAGACGCGGGAAAAGGATCTGGCTTTGTTTGTTGAACTCTCAGATATGGAACGGCCTCAGACCTATCGGGACATTCCCAATTACGTGCTGATACCGGCGTTTACCATCAGCGAGCTTAAAACCGCATTTCAAATTGGTTTTATGCTGTTTGTTCCCTTTCTGGTTATTGACATGATTGTGTCCAGTGCCCTTATGTCCATGGGCATGCTGATGTTGCCTCCCATGATGATATCACTCCCGTTTAAGATCCTGTTGTTTGTACTGGTGGATGGCTGGAATCTGGTCATTCACTCGCTGATTCTCAGCTTCAGGTAGGTGGTTGGTAGTGTATGATAATGCGGTCATAAGTATAGCGAAAGACGCCATTTGGGCGGCCATACTGGTTTCAGCTCCTATCCTGGGCGGGAGTCTTTTGATCGGGCTGTTGATCAGCGTACTGCAGGCAACTACCCAGATTCAGGAACAGACACTGACGTTTATTCCCAAGATAATTGTGGTGTTTCTGGTATTGGTGTTCTTTGGGCCGTGGATGTTGAATATCCTAGTGGGATTCACCAACAACCTACTGATTAACATACCGAACCTGATTTCATTCCAGTAGGAGGACGTTATGGAGCTGGGTTGGCAAGGGTTTTTACTGGTTATTGGCAGGACTTCAGGGCTTTTTATAAGCAGTCCCGTGTTTAGTGGCCGGCAGGTGCCGATTCAGGTCAAGATCTTGTTGATTATTTTTTTAAGTGGAATGATAGCTTTTGTAAATCCACTGCCGACTGAAGTTCCCATAACCCATTCCGGTATGTTTATTATGGCCCTGGCCTTGGAGCTCTTGATTGGTTATACCCTGGGGTTTGTAGCTTATGTTATCTTTGCCGGAATCCAGTTGGCCGGACAGTTGATGGATATGCAGATGGGTTTCGGAATCGTAAATGTGATTGATCCCCAGTCCGGGATGCAGGTCCCTTTAATCGGCAACTTTCAGTACCTGGTCGCCATCATGGTTTTTCTGGGTGTTAATGGTCATCATCTCCTGCTAAGGGCTCTTAATGACAGTTATCAATTCATACCGGTCCTGGGAGCGGGTTTTAATGGAGAATTCCTGGAATTCATGATGGAGATGGGGGCTTATATGTTTGTTATTGGGCTCAAACTTGCTGCTCCGGTGGTAGCAGCTTTATTCATGGCGGATCTGGCTCTTGGCTTTATCGCCCGGACCGTACCCCAGATGAATGTCTTTGTGGTAGGCCTGCCGTTGAAAATCGGCGCCGGTCTGGTGATGGTGATGCTCACTCTGCCGGTCTTTGTGTGGTTCGTCCAGATACTGATAGAGAGGTTCTTTGGGTACCTGGACAACCTTATAATTATTCTGGGGAAGTGAAATCTTGCGGGAGTTATTTATCCTGGACCTGCAGCTGTTTGCAGGGGAAAAGACAGAAAAAGCTACCCCGCGAAAACGGGAAGAGGCCAGAAAAAAAGGTCAGGTATTCCGCAGTACTGATTTAAACTCCGCTTTCATTATTTTAACAGTGTTTGCGGTAATTAATTTCGGCTTTCCTTATATGCTGGATTCGATGCAGGGGTTTACCAGAGAGTATCTGAGTGATCGATCAATTGAGGATTTAACGCCGCTTTTTGCCCAAACTGTCATTCTGGAGTCGCTTTATCTGATTGCAAAAATAACCATCCCGATTCTCGCAGTGGCGGCGATGGTCGGTGTGGTCGGTAACCTCTTTCAGGTAGGTTTTCTGTTA
>DCTH01000164.1:0-4257 GCA_002329495.1 Syntrophothermus sp. UBA1445
CCGGGCCCCCGGCGGGGCCCTCATAGCGAATTACAATTACATCACCCTTTTGAATCTGCCCGGAGAAGACCGCCAGGGCGGCTTCGTTCTCAGAATCAAAAACCCGGGCCGGACCTTCATGTACCATCATCTCCGGAACTACTGCCGATGCTTTCACAACTGCTCCTTCCGGGGCCAGATTCCCCCACAGGATGGCCAGTCCCCCATCCCTGGTGTGCGGCTGTTCCAGAGGAAGAATCACACTGCTGTCCAGTACCCTGGCCGTCGCCAGGTTATCCGCCAGTGTCTTCCCGGTTGCGGTCATTACCTCCCCCTCAATCAGCCCGCCATCCAGTGCCTGCTTCAGCAGTGCCGGGATTCCTCCCGCCCGGTGCAAATCCTGCATATGATGCCGTCCGGCTGGCGACAGTCGGCAGATGTTCGGGGTTTGCCGGCTGATGGAATCGACCGTTTTCAGGTCTAACGTCAAACCGGTTTCCGCCGCGATGGCCGGGAGATGAAGCACAGTATTGGTGGAACACCCAATCAGCATATCCATAACCACCGCGTTCCTAAAGGCTTTCTCAGTCAGGATGGAAGCTGGCCGTAGGTCTTCCTTGAACATATCTACAACCCTTCTTCCCGTTTCCTTGGCCAAACGCAGTCGGGCTGCGTTGACTGCCGGTATGGTGGCGTTGCCAGGCAGGGTCATACCCAATGCTTCAGCCACACAGCCCATGGAATTGGCGGTAAACATCCCGGCACACGAACCGCAACCCGGACAGGCCGCATCCTCCATTTCACTCAGCTCTTCCATGGGAATGATGCCCAATATCGCCTTCATGACGGCCTCACCCAGGTCAATGGCACTTATGTCCTGACCTTTAAAATGCCCGGTCATCATAGGCCCACCGGTCACCATGATGCTGGGGATGTTCAGTCTGGCAGCTGCCATCAGCATACCTGGTACTATCTTGTCGCAGGCGGCGATGAGGACCAACGCATCGAAGCAATGACTTCGAGCCACGATCTCGACCGAATCAGCAATGATCTCCCGGCTCGGAAGCGAGTACTTCATGCCCTCCTGTCCCATGGCAATTCCATCACAAACCCCGATGGTGGAGAACATCATCGGGGTTCCCCCGGCCATTCTGATGCCGGCCATAACTGCATCTCCCACCTGCTCCAGGTGGAAATGCCCGGGATAAAAGTTGGCGATAGAATTGGCAACTCCGATAAACGGCTGTCTGATCTCGTAATCGGTTAACCCGGCTGCCTTCATCAGTGACCTGGACCCCGCCTTGGTTGGACCTTCTTTAACTTTGTTGCTCTCCATTAACTCTCCCCCTCCCTCACCAATAAATAACAACGATAGATATGATCACCTATTTCGCTGGTTAAACCATATTTCCTTTGTCTGTATGGGATTACATTAATTTATTTGGCTGTATCAAATACCCTGCACAAGTGCTGCCTTCAACGCCATCAAATAAAAAAGGGCCGGCAAAACCATGCCAACCCCTTAAGCAGCAACACTTATGTAGCTGTTAATACTTCGCAACTGATTGGTCTACACTTAATCGATGACTTCCGCTATGGTTCCTCCGGCCAGGACCTGTTCTCCGTCATAAATAACTACCGCCTGCCCCGGGGTGATGGCCCTCTGAGGCCCATCAAATACCACTTTCAGGCGTTGATCGTCAAGAGAGGTCGCGGTAGCTCCCACCNNCCCACCCGTGGTGCAGCCGATCTGATTTTGGCAGTCACCTGCCGGGAGGTGGTAAACGGAGTTCCAGATACATAATTCACCTGGTCGGCAATCAGCCCGGGCTTGAAAAGGTCCTGGTTTTCTCCCAGCCAGACCTCGCGGGTTTGGGGATCTATTCGGGTGACGAAGACTGGTTTCCCCAGGGCCAGTCCCAGTCCCTTGCGCTGGCCAATAGTATACCGGTGAATACCCCGGTGGGGACCGAGGTGTTCTCCGTTGGACAGCCGGAACTGTCCGGGACGGGGCACGTTCCCGGAATACTCTTCCACAAAGTCACCGTATCTGCCGGATGAGACAAAGCATATTTCCTGGCTTTCAGCCTTATGGGCGACTGGCAAACCAGCTTTTTCTGCCATGGCCCGCACTTCCGGCTTGCGGGATCCCCCCAGCGGGAAAAGTGTATGGGCCAGCTGGTGCTGGTTCATGGCATACAGGAAATAGCTTTGATCCTTCTTGGGATCCAGACCGGTTAATAAAAGGTACTCTCCGTTTCTTTCCTGGATGCGGGCGTAATGACCAGTGGCGATATGGTCAAACCCCATGGCTAAGGCCTTGTCAAGCAGAGTCCCAAACTTCAGTCGGCGGTTGCATTCGATGCAGGGGTTGGGGGTTCGGCCCCTCAGGTACTCCCCAACAAACACCTCGATGACTTCGGCCTGGAACTGATCCCGAAAGTTCATGACGTAATGGGGTATCTGCAGGTGGGCCGCCACTCGCCGGGCATCATTTACCGCACTCAAACTGCAGCAGGCTTTGGAATCATCATCCTCCCGGGGCCAGATCTGCATGGTGACACCAACCACCTCGTATCCCTGGTTCTTGAGCAGCCAGGCCACCACCGAGCTGTCCACCCCTCCGCTCATCGCCACCAACACCCGTTTCCCGTTCATGCTTTGCACCTTCCTTAAAGACTCCCTGAATCACGCTTAGGACCATATAAGTTCTGTATATGTGATGTTCGGTCCTAACTGCAATTCCAGAATACTTCTCTTCAAGCATTTACAGTTTATCCCGCTTTAAGACACAAGTGAAGAATACTTTCTGACGGGAGTACGCGGGCCTCCCCCATCGCTTCAACTTACCCGATCAAATCTGCATTCACCCCGAGTTGGGACGGTCCTTTCTCTTGGCATTATTTCTCTTGGATTTGCTTCCATTTCGAAATCAGTTTGCTAATATAAGATTAAGTAGACAGGTTCTCTGCCACCAAGTATAAGGATATATCAGAACGCACAACCTTGTAGAGAAAAAATCTCACCTTTTTGGGCGTTTACTAAAGACGTAATAAAGAAAGGATGGTGATTGGCAACCGACCTGAATAACAGATGTTACCCTTAAAGGATTGGCAGGAAGGAGGATTTAAGCTTGTCCCAGTTGGAGATGCTGGTCATTCCAGAACATATCGAAGCAACCGGCGAGTATGTAATCGCTACCTATTATCTGCAGACCAGCCGGAATGTTGACATCGTAAAAAAGATCAGTTCCATCGCCATAGAACAAACGACTGGTACTTGGGTGGCGGTTCCTGAAGAGACCCCGGAAGTGAGGGAGAAGTATGTAGCCAAAGTGGTCGGGATCTATGAGGTGCCAGGTTATGAGTACGAAGTGCCTGCCTACGAGGATATCCGCCAGTGGGTTTTCCAGTTGGCTTTTCCGGCGGTAAATTTCGGACCCCAGATACCTATGCTTCTATCCACCATCATTGGCAACATTTCCATGGTCGGTCCCCTGAAACTGTTGGATATAAAGTTCCCTTCTGACTTCCTATCCCGTTTTAAAGGACCCAAGTTCGGAGTTGAAGGGGTGCGCCAACTGCTGGGAATTTATGACCGGCCGCTGCTCAACAACATGATTAAGCCCTGTACCGGCTATACCCCTGAGGTAGGATGCCAGCTGTTTGCCCGCGCAGTTGAGGGTGGAGTTGACATCATCAAGGACGATGAGCTGATTGCCGACCCGCCATTTAACCCCCGTGAGCAAAGAATTAAGCTCTATATGGAAGCTATCCGCAAGCACTATGAACAGACTGGCCACCGGGTGTTGTATACCCCCAATATTACCGACGGAGCTTTAAAAGTCCTGGACAACGCACGGCGGGCCATTGATGCCGGAGCCAATGCGCTGATGATCAATTACCTGACAGTCGGCATTTCCGCCTTACAGGGCCTGGCCGAACATCCGGATATTAATGTCCCGATTATGGCCCACCTGGATTTTGCCGGAACCATGTATGAATCCCCGGTATCCGGTATGAGTTCACACCTGATTCTGGGCAAGCTCGCCCGTATCGCCGGTGCCGATATGGTGGTTTACCCCAGCCCCTATGGCAAGTTCCCCCTCTTACGTGAACGATACCTGCAGATCGGGCACCATCTTAACAGTCCCTGGTGCCACATTAACCGGGTTTTCCCCATGCCCGGCGGAGGGGTAATGCCCAACTGTGTACATGCCATATATCGCGATTTGGGTCTTGACTGCATAATGGGTGCCGGTGGTGCCATACACGGACA
>DCTH01000164.1:4263-10671 GCA_002329495.1 Syntrophothermus sp. UBA1445
CGGCAGTCAATCGACGCCGCTGTCAAAGGGATACCCTTAGTCGAGGCAGCCAGAGAACACCCGGAATTAAAGGCCGCGGTTGATGCCTGGGGTGTTATGGATGAAGAAGAAGCGGGGCTTTTTGAGATCAAAGGCTAGATGAAGGAGGTAATCTTATGGCAAAACAGTACACTCGTGAGGAAGTAAAGTCACGGCTGCAGACTGAAATCAGCAATGGGAGACCTATCATCATTGCCGGTGCTGGAACCGGTATATCCGGCAAATTCTCGGAGCAAGGCGGAGTCGACCTGATCGGGGTTTACAATTCCGGACTGTTCCGCATGGATGGTAAGGGTTCACTGGCAGGCTTGATGCCTTATGGTGACGCCAACCAGATAGTGATCGATCTGGCTCATCGGGTATTTCCGGTAATCAAGGAAACTCCCATGATTGCAGGTATCTGCGGAACCGACCCTACCAGGGAAATGCGTCCCTACTTCCAACACCTGCAGCACCTCGGATTCTCAGCCATCATGAACTTCCCTACCGTGGGTCTGATTGACGGTCGGTTCCGTCAGGAGTTGGAGGACACCGGTATGGGATACTCGGTGGAAATCGAGACCCTGAAGATCGGGAAAGAGCTGGGGTTGTTTACCCTGGGATATGCTTTCAACGTTGAAGAGGCCAAGCTGGTTGGTCAAGCCCAACTGGATGTCTTGATATGCCATATGGGTCTGACCGCCGGTGGTTCTATCGGATCAAAGTATGCTGAGAACAAGCTTACCCTGGAGAGGTCAGCCGATCTGATCAATGAGATGACCGCGGCGGCTCGCAGCGGGTACAAGGATATCATGATCTTTGCCCATGGCGGACCGATAGCCTATCCTGAAGATACCCGCTACATTTATGAGCACACTGAAGCAGTCGGATTCCTGGGAGCTTCCAGTATTGAACGCATTCCCATCGAAGTACCGCTCAAAGAAGCCTGTCAACAGTTTAAGAAGATTCCCATTAAAAAGAAGTAGTTTTTCATCTCCCTGCTGTTTGCTCAAACAGCAGGGAGAACTTTAATTTACAGGCGGGGAATGCTGAAATCAATGCCAACACTGATAGATGTCGATACTGCTCTGTCATTACGGGATTATTCCCCTGATTCTGATAACACGGTCTGTCTGGTAATCGATGTTATCAGGGCCAGCAGCACCATCGTTTCACTCCTGGATGCTGGCTGTCGCCGGGTCTATACCCTGGCCAGTGCGGAACAAGCACGACAGTTGGGCTGGGAAAGACAGATGATTACCAGCGGTGAGTGGCAGGGGCGCAAACTGCCAGGTTTTGATATGGATAACTCACCGGCAGAGGCCAGGCGGTATCCGGTTAAAGACAGAGATGTGGCGTTGTGTACCAGTAACGGCACGCGGGTGATAGACAAGGCCAAGGACAGTGTAAACCTGTTTATCGCCAGCCTCTTAAATGCACGATCCTGTGCCCGGGCTGGTCTGGTAACCGCAAAGACCGCGGCTTGTGGGATAACCATTGTCTGTGCGGGGCAGTACGGAAAATTTGTGCTGGATGATGCCTACTGCGCCGGGCACCTGCTGCAAGAGATGGAAAACCTGGCGGGGAATCTGGGGATTAAGCTCAGGTTATCCGATGCATCCCGGGCGGCGAGGGCCCTGCTCATCGCCTACCCTGATGCGCGGACCGCCTTTACGGAATCGGCCAGTGGGCAAGTCCTGCTGGGATACGGGGGAACAGAGGATTTTGAGTGTTGTCTGCAAATCAACACCTCGCGAGTAGTTCCGTATATGCGACTGGATGACGACTTGATTTGGTTTGCAAACTGGGAGACAGAAATACCAAACCAAAGGAGGGAAAACAATTGACAGCTAAACAGATTTTAGTGGCGGGCATCCTGGATACCAAAGGAGAGGAGATCAAGTTCCTGGCGGAGCGGGTCAAAGCTGCCGGAGGCAACCCAATCATATTGGAGCTGAGTGTGGGCCACGAAGTGGGATGGGCTGATATCGGCCTGAGCGAGGTAGTCGGCAAGGTTGGCAAGACGAAGGAAGACATCTTTGCCCTGGACCGCAAAGGTGCCTCCGATCTGGTTACCGAAGGAGCCATTAAGCTGGTCAATGAAATGCTATCAGCTGGAAAGGTAGATGGGATCATTGCCTATGGTGGTTCGATGGGAGCCAGTATTGCCACCAGGATCATGCAGTCACTTCCCGTCGGCTTCCCCAAGTTTATGCTTACCACTATGGCCTCCGGGGATGTGGCTCCCTATGTTGGTACCCGGGACATCTGTATGATATATCCTATCGCTGAAGCCGGTCTGAACAAGGTCACCCGCGGGATACTCAACAACGCCGCCGGAGCGGTGGTCGGGATGGCCTCGGCCCCCTTCATGGAAGGAATCGAGGAGAAGCCGTTGATCGGCTGTATGATGTTCGGGGTTACTACCCCCTGTGTGCTGAAGGCGTCCTCCATAGTCGAAAAGGCCGGCTATGACCTTATGATCAACCACGCGGTCGGCAGCGGCGGCCGCTCCATGGAGGAACTGATCCGGGATGGCTATATCACCGGAATGCTGGATATAACCACCCATGAAATTGCCGATGAGATGCTCGGCGGGGTGCTGAGTGCAGGGCCGGACCGTATGACTGCCGCTGGAGATATGGGTATTCCCCAGGTGGTATGCCCCGGTGGTCTGGACCTGATTAACTTCGGACCCAAGAATACAGTCCCCGAAAGACTGCTCAAGGAGACTGACCAGCCCGGACGGGGCCTCTATGAGCACAATCCCACGGTAACCTGTATAGGGGTATCTATGGATGAGATCTACCGGATAGGCGAACATATGGCTGAAAAGCTGAACGCCGCCAAGGGGCCCAGCGTACTCTGTGTACCTATGCAAGGCTGGGGAGCCTGTGACCTGGCTACACCAGATATAGAACTGGGTTGGGCAGGACCCGGGGCGGGACCGGTTTGGGCCGCTGATGAGCAGAATCCCAAGTGGTCACGCCGCTCTGTACGATATGTGCAGGCACTCAAAGCCAAAATTGATCCCAACAAGGATAACCTGGAGGTCATATTGGTCGATAAACACATGAATGACCCCGTATTCGCAGAGTTAATCGCCACGCTGCTCCTGGAGATGCTGGACGGCAAGTGGAAAAAGGGAAGCAAGTCTGATCTGCCATATGTGATTCCGTTTTAAGAAATAACTGGGAGGTTTTGATATGGCAGTACAGTATAAACGCAGCGAAATACTGAACCGCTTGCGTGATCAGGTAAATAAAAACCAGGCGTTGTTGATGTTCGGTGCCGGTACCGGCTTAACTGCCAAATGTGCTGACCTTGGTGGGGCTGATATCGTAGCGGTTTATTCTACCGCTATATGGCGTATGATGGGACTTCCCACCCTCCTGGCCTGGATGCCATATGAGGACTGCAATGCGCGGGTTAAAGAGATGGCCCGGGAGATCATACCGGTGGTCAAAACCGCTCCCTGTATTGCGGGTATCGGTGCCCATAACCCGGCAGTGAACCTGGATAAGATGATCGACGAGATGATGGCCCTGGGGTTCTCCGGGATCACCAACGAACCCTTCGCTGGACTCTACGGGGAGTTTTTCGCTAAGCAGCTGGAGTCGGCGGGGATTGGCTTTTCCCGCGAGGTCGAGTTGATAAAAACCGCTCACCAAAAGGATATCTTCACCGTTGCATGGGCATTTAATGAATCAGAAGCGCGGATAATGGCTGAGGTAGGTGCCGATGTCATAGGGGCTATAATCGGGGTGACCAGCGGCGGTCTCACCGGGGCCAAAGAAGTAATGACCCTGGAAAAGGCCACAGCTGAGGTGCAGAAGATATGTCTGGCCGCCCGCTCCGTTAACCCCGATGTCTTCGTGCTGACTCATGGCGGCCCCTTTGCCGATGCCCCAACCGCACAGTACTCCATCGCCAACTCCGATGCTGACGGCTATGCCTCCGGTTCCAGCGGAGAACGAACCCCCACCGAAAATGCGGTGATAGCAATAACCAGGGAGTACAAGGCGATTAAGGTCAAGTAGGTTTAACGTGGAGATTTACTGGTGAGGCAGGTCCAACCTTGGGGAAGTTGCAGCAGGGAGACCCGGGCCATACGCCTGGTCTCCCTGACAACCTTTTTTACCAATCAATATCCGGATTTTCTCTAATCCCGCAGAGAGTCTCCGCCAGTTCTTTGCGATGCTGCAGATTAACCAGCCGGGTGATCATGATCCGCTGGGCTTGGGGCGATCCTGCACCATGCATTGACTCAGTAAGGTAACCAACTGCAGCTGCTCCCTGAGTAAGATTCTCAATCAGCCTTAACATCCGTTGGCGGTGTTCAACCGGTATGTCAGCTCTGCTGGCGGAGTATTTTTTCACCAGCGGGCCAATAACCGGGTTTTCAAAATCCTTCTCGGAAGGCATGGTAACAAAGTACCCGCCGGCAATGTCCTGGGCCAACCTGGCGATCTCATACGGGAAACGGGTAACGTTTTGTTTACAGATATTGGCCAGCAGTTGATCGATCAAATAGTTGCCGGCAGCAGTCTTTCTGCCCTCAGCTGAACAGGCAATACCACAGCCGTAAAGAGTCTCATTAAGGTGGCACATTTCCACCAGCTTATCCTTGATATGAGAGGCGTTGGAGGTTCCCTGGTAATCGGCAATCGCTTTGGCAGCACCAATAAGGGTATCCCCGACACCTACTTTACACCCGCCATAACTCTGGCGGTGGTAACCAGCAAAACGTTCCACCACCATGGTCGTAAAGTCGATCTCTCCATCCATAAAGACTCTTTCCCATGGAACAAAGACATCATTGAAAATAGTCATTACTTCCTGGCCGCCAAAATTAATGTTGCCGATATCCACATTTCCACCCTCAAGTTTGCGGGTGTCACTGGCCTGCCGGCCATAGACGTAGATCATCCCCGGTGCGGTAATTGGAATCGCAAAACATACGGCCCAGTCCTTTTCATTTTCCTTCAGGCTGTTGTTGGGCATAACCAGGATNNTCATGAGAATTTATCATGCCAGTTTGATGAAGTTTGCAGCCACGGACCACTATCCCGTCTTCTCTTCTTTCTACCACATGCAGGTAGGCATCGGGATCAGGCTGCTGGCCTGGTGATTTGGAACGATCACCGCGAGCGTCAGTCATACAGCCGTCTACCACCAGATCGTTTTCCTGAACATATTCCATGTACTTCACAAAACGCTGGTGATATTCAGTGCCGTGGGCTCGATCGATTTCAAAGGTCGTACTGTACAAGGCATTAAAGGCATCCATCCCCACACAGCGCTGAAAACAGCTGCCGGTCTTCTGACCCAATAACCGCTGCATCTTGACTTTCTTGACCAGATCTTCAGTGCTCTGGTGCAAGTGGGTAAAACGGTTGATCTTTTTCCCGGTCAGGTTTGAGGTGGCGGTCATTAAATCCTCGTACTCAGGATCCAGGGCCAGTTTGTAAGTCATGGCCACAGAATTGATAGATGGCTTGATAATGGGATGATCCACCCGGTTTTCTACCTTTTCCCCAAACATATACAATTCGATGTCCATTTGCCTTAGCTCGTCCAGGTATTGCTGCGGCGTTTTCAATGCCATATTTTGGTCCCCCCTTTAGTGACAGCTATTCAGCTGCAGATGTGGAATGACTACTCAAGTATGAATTGCATTCCTTCTCCAATTATAACCGTTTCGCCCTTCTGGTTCACGCACTTGGTCTCCATCTTAACCATATGCTTTTCTTCCAGCTTTTCAACAATAGTAGTCTCTGCAGTAATGGTGTCACCGATATATACCGGTTTACGGAACCTCACGTTCTGGCTGGCATAGACGTTGCCAAAGGTAAGCATGGTGACTGTAGTGGAGATAAGTCCCATTACCAGAACCCCCGGGGCAATAACATCACCAAAGCGGGTGGTCTTACTGTATTCCTTATCTNNGCGTCATATCTCCGGCTAATCCTACCCACAGAACCACATCGGTTTCAGTTATGGTTTTGGTGAAACTGGCTGAGTCACCTACCTTAAGATCATCCCAGCGTTTTATTCTGTCACTGTAATTCATCTCGTTTCCTCCCCCGATTTAGCGTAAGATGCTGTTGCTGATAACCACTCGCTGTATCTCACTGGTTCCTTCATAGATTTCAGTAATCTTGGCATCGCGCATAATTCTTTCCACCGGGTAATCCCGGGTATATCCATAGCCCCCATGAATCTGTACGGCCTGGTTAGCTACCCAATTGGCGGTTTCAGAGGCCTTTAATTTGGCCATCGCGGCGTCGGTGCCAAAGTCAAGATTCTGACTCTTTTTCCAGGCCGCCTCATAGGTTAAGAGCCGTGATGCTTTGATTTCTACAGCCATGTCGGCCAGTTTGAACTGAA
>DCTH01000089.1 GCA_002329495.1 Syntrophothermus sp. UBA1445
GGGTTAAGGTCAGGGTCTTGTCGACAGACTGGAGGGAGGAATATAACCGGCTCACCAGCCTGGTGAACAACTGTCGGTCTGCAGGACTGCTGCTACCGAGTCCTAATCCTTCGAAGTCCAGGTTGACACCATCATATATTTGACTCTCGGCCAGCACCGCAGAAACAAAGTTTTGAACTGCCGAATCATCGGACATCAAATTGGTTATGGTGTTATCCTTTTCTGTTACGTGTATGACCATCTCGTATCGCAAACCTAAGGTATCGGCTGCTTCCAGGACCTTTTCCCAGCTATCAGGCCTCTGCCAACCGGTATTGCTCCTGGTCAGGAGATTACCCTGAGCATCTACACTATACCAACCCAGGGCCAAATCGCCAATCAGATCCGTGTTGCCCTGATCAAATTCCGGGTATGATTTCCCAAAAAGGTTGGTCCAACTGCTGGTGCGGCTGTCACCTAGTGCATAGAATCCTATGACCGTCATCGCTTTCCGGGGACTGGTGATAGAAACCTCATAGGTTTGACCATTCCAATCCACCTGACAGCCCAGGGACTCCGCAAAAAATCGCAGAGGTATTAGAGTCCGGCCATTAATTATTATTGGAGACCGGTCCAGACTAACCGCCTGCCCGTTTTGCCAGGCGGTCTGATTTCCAATCTGCAGCACCACAACCATCCCCTCCCGCACCGCAGTGACCTTTTGGGGATCAGGGTCCCAGTTAACCTCAGCATTCAGGGATTCTGCCACTGCTCTAAAGGGTACCATAACCCGGCCGTCCATAATCACTGGAGCCGTCTCGGAAACAACGGGCAGCCCGTCAAGATAAATCCTGATATCCTGAGCACCCGATGCCGGGGCCGGAAGCAACACCATCATGATAACCAACACAACCATCGTTAGTATGTATTTCTTCAATACTTACACCTCATTTCGAAGACCCTTAGCTGCATCACTAACAGGGCAATTATGTAGGTCCCAAGTTTCACGGTCAACTTGTTGGACCATGTCGCCGCTAAATCCTGAATGGAATTCGATATTCCAATACACCACAATACGGCTCTTTGGTAAAAGATCAATCTTTACCTGATGCCGTCGATTAACAGGTGTTCGACGAACCTGACGGGAAGTCCTGGTTAAAACTCAGATTTAACGAGTTGTTTGGTGTCGTAGTGGCATTGCAAATGGGCCATTTGCCTCCAACTGGTAGCATTGGCGTGAATTTGGATGGTCCCAAATGCCTGAAACGATTGGGCTTTTCATGCGTATGTTATGATGTGGGAAGGTACAAGAATTGGTTGCAAAAGTGAGTGTTCGATTTATGAAAAAAATATTGCTGGTTATATTAATATTTTTCTGTGCTATTATACTGAGCGTGCAGGCATCCGGCTGGACAAAAGATAACACCGGCAGGCAGAAGGATCCTATGTCCAACAATGCGACGACCACCAGGCCAAACGATCAACCGGATCAGGTTGATCCGCGAAAACCGGTAGTTCTGCCCATCCTGGGATTGTCCGACTACCTGACGGACCAGCAGGTTAAGAATATGAGTGAGTGGCGGAAGGCAGCGGTAAAACTTGCTGAACAGTATCCGGAACAGGTGTATTGCAACGGTCCGGCAGACCGGAAGATGGTGTGTTTGACGTTTGATGATGGCCCGGATGCCGAAGTTACACCGCAGGTACTTGATGTCTTGCGGGATTATAACGTGGAAGCAAACTTCTTTTTCAAGGGTAACCGGGTGAAGAAATACCGGTCAGTGGTGAAACGGGCATTTAACGAAGGCCACCTGGTCTTAAGTCATGCTTACAGTCATCAGGAACTGGACAAGATGATTCCTTACGACATTTATCGCGAAATAGTTGCTGCCGAAGATGTTATCGCTGCAGTTACCGGGCGCAAACCTGCTCTGACCAGACCACCCTTCGGGGCGGTAAACGAGGATGTTATCAATGAGTTCACCAAATCCGGCAACAAACTTATACTATGGTCAATTGATACCCTGGACTGGTCACACAAAGACCGCAACCATATTGCCCGCAATGTGCTGGATAACGTCCGAAGCGGGGATATCATTCTCATGCACAGTGATGAGGATAAAGGAGAGACTGCAGCGGCTCTGCCAATAATCATCGAAGGGTTGCAGGAAAGAGGTTACCAGATTGTGACCCTGGACCAGATGTTGGGGGTTGAGGCATACCAGAAACAGGAATAAATTACGACGTAGAGAAGTAGTACGAGAGATACCACAAAACTGTTTCGGGCTGCGCTGATACATGAGGATATCCGCTGATATTCTGTAACATCCACCGATTTTAGCGCATCCGATTGGTATGTATGAAACGCGGGGAAATGCTGAGATAAAATGATGTTATCCGTAACGGTTTATTATGGGTTGACATATTGTATTGATGGTGAGTATGGACCGTGGTTATTAGGGGATAAATAGCATCAAGGACACCGATTGGGTTTTACCACGGTCTTGGTTTATTAAGGAAGGTTAGCTATGACACAAAATCCAGTCTTAAAAGAATTACCGGGGGTTAAAGGTCAATTGCTGCCGGTTTGTGCACTGTGCGAGGAGGTTCCTCCCCGGGGTATCGCCGGGGGTTATCTGATTAAGGGGATGTTCCTCTGTGAGACCTGTGAGAGTGCGATTCTGGACCTTAAAGTAGGATCGCATCAATATGAGTTTTACATGGAGAGGATTAAGAAGCTGTTAAGATAGTTGGTTTTGGGGAGTTACCAAGTTGTGAATATCCCGATTTACGATGCATTAAGGAAATACTGCCAGGAGAAGAATGCTCTGTTACATATGCCGGGCCACAAGGGTGGTCTGGGGTTTACCCTGGCTGAGTTCCAGGCTATCGGGGCCCTGGACTTTACGGAAGTACCGGGGTTGGATGACCTTCATGATCCCCGGGGAGTTTTACTGGAAGCCCAACAACTGGCAGCTGAAGCATGGGGGGCTGAAAAAAGCCTCTTTTTGGTGAATGGGGCTACCTCAGGTATCCACAGTTTGCTGCTGGCTATGGGGGAGGGAGTGAGGGTTATCCTACCCAGAAACGCCCACCGTTCGTTTCTGGGCGGCCTCATACTCTCCGGAGGTCGGCCGGAATTCGTGGAGTGCGAGATCGACCCCGAACTGGGGGCAGCACTCTCCGTAAGGCCGGAAAAATACCGGGACAAGCTGGAATCGTGCAGTGATATAAAGGGGGGCTTTCTGGTTAGCCCAACCTATTACGGCACGGTGAACGAGATTAAAAGTATCACCCGGATGCTGGGGGAGCGGGGGATTCCTCTGATGGTCGATGAGGCCCATGGGGCTCATCTGGCCTTTCATCCCGACTATCCGGATTCAGCCCTGCGTGAGGGAGCCCAGGCCGTAGTCCATGGGCTGCATAAGACGATGCCGGTCTTGACCCAGGCAGGTATCCTACACCTGGCGGCGGATTTTCCCTGGAGTGCCAGGGTACAAGCCAGCCATGACCTGCTTACCTCCACCAGCCCATCCTACCCGTTGATGGCCTCGATTGACATTGGCCGGGCGATGATGCAGGAGCATGGCCGGGAGATGTTGGAGCAGGCTAAAGCCCGGGCTGAGAGGTGTCGCCGGGAGATCAACAGGATACCCGGCTTTAACTCCCGCAGCCACGAGTTTCTGGAGATCGATGGGGTAGCCGGGCATGATCCCTTGAAGGTTGTGGTAGAAATAACTGATCTGGAGCTTGACGGGTATCAGTTATCCCACCACCTGCGAATGGGGTATGGTATCCAGGTCGAACTCGCTGGCGAAAACCATATCCTGGCTTTGTTTTCACCGGTTAACTCCGAAGAAGACTGGGATACCCTGATTTTCGCTTTGCAGGAAATTTCTCGACAGAGTGCCCACCACCCCAGAAAGAGAAACATCGGTCCGGGCCTGCCGGCGATACCACCACTGGCAATTACTCCCCGCGAGTCATTTCTGTCTCCCCATAAAACTGTTATGATTAAAGAATCAAAAGGAATGATATCAGCAGAGATGGTGGCGGCTTATCCACCGGGCATTCCCTGTTTGATACCCGGAGAAATAATAACTGCTGAAGTGGTCGATTACCTAATATACCTTAAGTTAAGGGGGATTCCGGTCCACGGGTTACGAGACCGCAGTCTGCAGCGCATACAGGTGGTAAACATATGAGCAAAGGTCTGTTGATAAGCTTTGAAGGAATAGATGGGGCTGGTAAGACCACGCAGATAAAAACCCTGGCCTGCGCCCTGGAGGATCAGGGTTACAAGGTCTCGACTCTGAGGGAACCCGGTGGTACTGACATCTCCGAGAGCATCCGCGATCTGTTGCTGGATGCTCGCAATCAGATCAACCCTATGGCGGAAGCCATGTTGTACGCGGCCGCCCGTGCCCAACTGGTGCAGGACGTTGTTCGGCCGTTATTGGCTCAGGGCACAATTGTGCTGGCTGACCGTTTTATCGACTCAACCATCGCTTATCAGGGCTATGGGCGGGGGTTAAGCATTGAAGGTCTGCACCAATTGAACCACCTGGCTACCGGCGGGTTGCAACCTGATTTGACGATACTGCTTGACATACTGCCGGAGTCGGGCAGCAGGCGGAGGCAGGGGTCACTCTTTGATCGAATTGAGCAGGAGGGCCTTGCTTTTCAGGAGCGCGTCAGGCAGGGTTATTTGGAGATGGCCAGAGTTATGCCAAGAATTAGGGTGATTGACGGAAGCCTTCCGGTGGAGAAGATTTCAGATATAATAATAGACGTAGTAACCAGATTCTTGAAAGGTGATTTACGGGTTGAGAGTTGAGCGCAACCGAAAAAATCCGAGGAACTTTACGTTATCAAGTACAAAGGGAATAAAAGAGGTCAAACCCACTTTTCGCGGTGAGTTTTCTCAGGAGTTGATGGAAAAAGAGGACCATCTTTACCGGACCCGGATGCAGGAGATCCTGGGGGAGATCGACAGCATCAGTGACCGGCTGGCCCGAAACCTGAACCTGAACGATCTGATCAAGTACAAACAGCTGGTGCAGAGGTTTCTTAAAGAAGCTACTGCCCGTGCCTATCTGGTAAATCAGGAAAGATCATTTACCCGCCGCGGCGCCCGTTCGATTCTCGTATCCATTGAAAGAGTCAATCATGAAGTAGAAGAGATCTTGAGCGGATTTACCGCCCGAAGGAACGAACCGGTGGAGGTTCTGGCGGCTTTGGATAAGATCCGCGGGTTATTGGTGGACTTATTGGCATGAATAGACTGGTGTTATCTGCGGAGTTTAAAGGACAGGAGAGAGTATTAAAGCTACTTAACCAGGTCCTGGAGAAGGACGAGATTGCTCATGCCTACCTCCTCCTGGGTCCGGGCGGTGTAGGTAAGACTGAGATAGCCTTGTCTTTGGCCCGGAGTCTCCTGGGAATAAAGAAAGACAACCACCCTGATCTGCTGGTCCTGGAGAGACAGGGAAACACTATCAGGATCGCAGAGGTACGCCGCCTGAAAGAGTGGTTAACTTTTAAACCGTATGTGGCCCAGCGGCGGGTAGCGTTGATTCCCGAAGCCCACCTCATGTCGATTGAGGCGGCCAATGCCCTGTTAAAGGTTTTGGAGGAACCGGCTGGAGAGGTGGTACTGATTCTGACCGCTGATATGGAGACCCTGCCTGCAACGGTGGTATCCCGTTGTCAGGTGGTCAGGTTTCAGGCCTTGCCGGTGACCGAGGTAGAGGAGATCCTGCTCCGCCAGGGGGTGGAAGCAGATCGGGCTTACCAGTTGTCATGGCTGAGTGAAGGCAGTCCCGGACGGGCCCTGGAAATGGCCAAGGTTGATCTACCGGCCGTGATGGAAATGGCCACCCGGTTTTGGGGTGATTTGGCCGGGGGAGATACCCTGGCGGTCTATGAGACGGCGGAGGCCCTGGAGAAGGATGTCAATCAAAGAGATGTTTTTTTAACCGTCCTGGAAGTATATATTCGTGATGCCTTGCTGTATGTTAAAGGTTTGAAAAATCAAATGCTCCTGTTGCCGGCTGAACTTGCTGAAAGAACAGCGCCGGCTGGTGGGGAAGGGCTGGCCCAGCTTTTGTGGTCAATCGGGAGGACTCGCCAGGCCCTGTCCCGGAATGCCAGCGCATTAATTACTCAGATTCAACTGTATTTTGAAATAGCAAATGTCCTGAAGGGGGGATACTAGTGCCTGAAGTTGTAGGAGTGAGATTTAAACCGGCTGGTAAGATATATTATTTTGATGCTGAAGGCGTTTACCCGCAGGTGGGGGACGCGGTTATTGTGGAGACGGCGAGGGGTATTGAGTACGGGGATACCGTGGTCGGCCCGCGCCTTATGGATGAAGAAAACCTGGTGCTTCCGCTCAAGAAGGTGATTCGCAAGGCTACTGCGGAAGATCTGAGTGTTCTAAAGGAGAATCAGGACAAAGAAAAAGAGGCCTTTGTCATATGTCAGACCAAGATCGAAGAGCACCAGCTGCCGATGAACCTGATAGATGTAGAATATACTTTTGATCGGGGCAAGATAGTATTTTACTTTACCGCTGAAGGCCGGGTGGACTTCAGAGAATTGGTGCGTGATCTGGCGGCAATCTTCCGCACCCGTATTGAGCTGAGGCAAATCGGGGTGCGGGACGAGGCCAAAATGCTG
>DCTH01000075.1:0-864 GCA_002329495.1 Syntrophothermus sp. UBA1445
GTCGAAAGACGGATTGCGGTGACCCTACTGGGTGAGTGAGCAGGATCGCTGCCAAAGAGGGCATTAACGCTCTGAGGGACAGTCAATGTTTGAAGGTACAGGAAATTGCAGGTAATCGGGACTATTTTCCTATATGAACCGGGACCTTAGACCCTTGCAATACCCCGCCATTGGGTATAAATTACAGATAGACATAAATCGGCGCGAACGGGCAAACCCATCGAAAGATGGGGACGCAAAACTATAGGGGCTAAGGTTGCCTGTCAACTATGCCAGCCAGCTGTCGAACGCGAGCCTCCTAATTCGATTTATGTTGGATCTGGATCTTAGGGGGTATTTTATGTTTACTTATGGTTTCCTGGTTGGTTGCCTGGTGGGGGCTTTCATCATGATGTTCTGCATGTGTCTAATGATCGTTTCCCGGGGTTCAAGTTACAACGAGCGCTTGAACTGAGAACGGTTTTTGGAACGATACGCCCACCCTTTTTTGCGCCTCCTGCGATTAGGCTGCGGGAGGCGTTATTTGTTGGGGGCAAGGTGGGGACGGTTCTNNGAACCGTCCCCACCTTGCCCCCGTTGGTACCACTATTTTTCTTCGTCCTTTTTGGCCAGGGCCGCCTTGAGGAGTTCGCCCAGGTTGGTTCCCAGTTCTTCTTTGTCGCTGTACTGGTCGATCAGTCTCCGGGTGGCGCGGCTGCTGCCTCCCAGGCGGCCGTAGGGGTCTTCCTTTTCCGGTTGACGGTAGCCGCAGGAGCGCTCCGGACAGGCCAGCATCCGGTCGCGTTTACCGCTCACGATCAACATATAGCGGCCGCAGACCGGGCACTTGGTTTTGGATACATTATCCGGCTTGTAGGTGGCGGT
>DCTH01000075.1:871-6726 GCA_002329495.1 Syntrophothermus sp. UBA1445
CCTGGGCTATGTCGGCCAGGCGCTGTTCCCACTGCGCGGTGAGCTCCGGGGAGCGCAAGGCTTCGGGAGCCAGGTTGATCAGCTGCATGCCCTTGGAGGTCGGCACCAGTTCCTTGCCCTGGCGTTCAATATAGCTGGTATGGACCAGTTTCTCGATGATCTCCGCCCGGGTGGCCGGGGTTCCCAGCCCGCTGCCTTTGATTGACTCCCGCAGTTCCTCGTCCTTCACCAATTTGCCGCAGTTCTCCATGGCCGTCAGCAGGGTGGCTTCGGTGTAGCGACGCGGGGGTGCGGTCTTATGTTTGCTGGTTTTGCAGCTTTTAACCTCGACGGTTTCCCCTTTCCGGTGCTGGGTCAGGGTCTGTTCCGGTACCTGGTCTTCGTCGGCGTCCTCCTTCTCGGGACGCGGGCGCTCGATCATGCGCCACCCCGGGTCAGTTACCACTTTGCCCCGGGAGTAGAAGTGCTCCCCGTTGACGACCGTGATGATGGTGGTCTGGTCGTAGCGGTAGGGTGAGGACAGTACCGCGATAAAGCGGCGGGCAATCAGGTCATAAAGGCGTTTTTCATCCTCCCCTAAGGCCGCCAGGTTGAGTGGCTGCTCGGTGGGGATTATCGCGTGGTGATCCGTCACCTTACTGTCATCAACGAAACGCTTGCCTGGTTTGAGAGGTTTCGAGAGCAATGGCTTAACCAGGGGTGCATATGGTCCCGTCCCCATACCCTTCAGGCGGGCTGGCAGGGTGGAGACAATGTCGGTGGTGATATGCCGCGAATCGGTCCGCGGGTAGGTGACCAGCTTGTACCGTTCATACAGGTCCTGCAACACCGACAGGGTTTTCTGGGCTGACCAGTTATAACGTTTGTTGGCCTCACGCTGCAGCTCGGTCAAGTCATACGCCAGTGGTGGTGGTTCGGACTTGGCTTCGGTTTTGACATCCTTGATCGTGCCCCGGCAACCCTTGACCTTGGTCAGGATTTCCTCGGCCTCGGCCTGATCGAAGAGGCGGTTTCCCTTGGGGCCGCGCCAGTCGCCGAAATAACTGCCGAAGTCCGCCCGGATGGTCCAGTAGTCCACCGGCTTGAAGTTTTTAATCTCATTCTCGCGGTCCACAATCATGGCCAGGGTCGGGGTCTGCACCCTCCCGGCATTCAGCTGGGCATTGAATTTACAGGTCAGGGTACGGGTCACATTGAGGCCGATCAGCCAATCAGCCTGGGCCCTGCAGACCGCAGCATCATAGAGGTTGTTATAGGCGGGCCCGGGCTTAAGCCGGGCAAACCCCTGGCGAATGGCATCATCGGTCTGAGAGGAGATCCACAGGCGCTTGAAGGGCTTGCGCCAGTTGGCCATTTCCATGATCCAGCGGGCTACCAGCTCACCCTCGCGCCCGGCATCGGTCGCGATGATCAGCTCCCTGATATCCTGGCGTTTCATCAGGTTTTTGACCACCTGGTACTGGTGGGATGTCTGCCGGATGACCTTGAGTTTCATTTTCTCGGGCAGCATCGGCAGGTCTTCCAGGCGCCACTCCTTCAGTCGCTTGTCATAATCATCCGGTTCGGCCAGGGTAACCAGGTGTCCCAGGGCCCACGTGACCACATAATCGGGTCCTTCCAGGTATCCCTTGGCTTTCTTATTACACTTCAAAACCCGGCCGATATCACGACCCACACTTGGTTTCTCCGCTAAGACCAACGATTTCATGGTGTCCTCCTATCAAATCCCGGCACCCCTGCTGCCGGTTTACTTCGGGGGCAGGCCGCCGGTCTTTTTCCGCTTCTTGCCCGGGCTGGTGGTACCGTAGAAGTCCTCCGGTCCGCGTTTGACGCTGCCCTGGTTGGCGCTCTTTTGCTTCTTCTTTTCTATAATCTCCCGCATGATTTCGAGGTCGCTCTTTTTGTCTGCCATTTAACCTTACCTTCCTTAATAAACCTTTACTATTTAGTATAACATAGGCTAGGCCTTGCGCATTCTGATGGCATCGGGGGTAACCTCGACCAGTTCATCATCGGTGATGAACTCCAGGCACTGTTCCAGGGTCATCTGACGGGGTGGCGTCAGCTTGACAGCGATGTCAGAGGTAGAACTGCGGATGTTGGATAGCTGCTTCTTCTTGCACACATTGATATAGAGGTCGCCGGGTCGGGAGTTTTCACCAACTATCAGACCGCGGTAGACTGCCAGCCCCGGTCCGACGAAGAGTTCCCCGCGTTCCTGGGCATTCTCCAGACCGTAAGCGGTGGTTTCCCCGGGTTCAAAGGCCACCAGGGATCCCCGCTGGCGGGTATGAATCTCTCCCCGGTAAGGAGCGTAATCGTGGAAGACATGGTACATGATCCCCAGCCCCTTGGTGTCGGTGAGGAATTCGGAACGAAACCCGAACAGACCGCGGGTGGGAATAAGGAATTCCAGGGTGGTCATGCCATCCTCGCGCTGGGTCATGTTCACCAGTTCGCTCTTGCGCGGTCCCAGGCGTTCCATGACGATCCCCACATACTCGGCGGGCACCTCAATGATCAGTTCTTCAATCGGCTCACACCGCTGCCCGTTAATGGTGCGCTCAATCACCTCAGGCCGTGAAACCTCGAATTCGTAGCCTTCCCGCCGCATGGTTTCGATCAGGATGGAGAGGTGCAGCTCACCTCGCCCCGAGACCAGGAAGGTATCCGGGGAGTCGGTAGGCGATACCCGCAAACTGACATCGGACTCCACCTCGCGTAGCAGGCGCTCGCCCAGCTTGCGGGAGGTCAGGTAGGTCCCGACCCTGCCGGCAAACGGGCTCTTGTTGACCTGGATGGAGACCGCCACGGTCGGTTCATCGATGGATACAAAGGTCAGGGGCAGCGGATGATCCGAGTCGCAGATGGTATCACCCACATTAAAGTCATCCAGCCCATAAACCACCACGATGTCGCCGGCCCTGGCCCGCTCGACCGCCACTTTGCTCAGCCCGTTAAAAACGTAGAGACCGCTGGTTTTCTGCCGTTTCCCGGCCTGGCCCGGACTGACCAGGGCCACCTCCTGCTTGGCGGTGATGGTTCCGTTCTGGANNACTGGATGCGGCCGACCGCCTGACGTCCCACATAGGGGTCGTAGTCAATCATGGTTATGCCGAGCTGCAGCGGTCCCTCCGGATCTCCCGTCGGGGCCGGGATGCTGTTGACAATCATTTCAAAGAGGGGCTTCAAATCTGTTCCCTTAATTTCTGGATCCAGGGTAGCCACACCTGAGCGGGCGTCAGTGTAGATTACGGGAAAATCGAGCTGTTCATCGTCAGCCCCCAACTCGATAAACAGATCCAGGACCTCGTCCAGCACTTCGACTGGCCGCGCATGGGGACGGTCGATCTTGTTTACCACCACAATCGGTGCCAGACCGGCGGCCAACGCCTTGCGCAGGACGAACCGGGTCTGCGGCATCGGGCCTTCATAGGCATCGACCAGCAGCAGTACCCCGTCCACCATCTGCACAATCCGCTCGACCTCACCGCCAAAGTCAGAGTGACCGGGGGTGTCGACAATGTTGAACTTGTAGCCTCTATAGAAAACGGCTGTGTTTTTGGCCATGATGGTGATGCCCCGTTCCCGTTCCAGGTCGTTGCGGTCCATAACCCGCTCTTCCACCACCTGGCGGTCGTGAAACACCCCGCTCTGCTTCAGCATCCCATCAACCAGAGTGGTTTTACCGTGATCAACGTGGGCGATAATTGCCAGATTACGAATCAATGCCTGGTCCATAATAATCCTTTCAAACCGGTCTAAAATCTTGACCGGCTAGTTTAGAATAGGGTTCCAAAATGATAGTATACACAATCACCTGACAGGATAAAAGAGGAGAGGGAAATCATAATTGGCAGGGCCGGTATAAAAACTGCTGTTATTCTGGAACCATCGAAACCAGCGAGAGGAGGAACTTAAAAATTTTGATCAAAAGCAGGAAAATATACCCTACAGGTGCAATTAGGTGAGTGTGCCGTTCGCCCTTATGCAGGGCAGTACTACGATATTGGAGGGGCAGCTTATGACTGACAAACCTATTATTCCAGAAATCCGGGATCTCCCGGCCCAGACGGTGCGGTCAAAACGGATAACCTTAACGGATTTTCCCCAGGGCATTCCCCGGCTGATGGGTGAGGTTCTGGAGGAGATCAGATCAGCCGGTAAGATGCCAACCGGAGCGCCAACATTAATCTATCATGATCAGGAGTTCAACCCTCAGGCGGTCGATGTCGAGGTGGCCTGGCCGGTTGATGATCCCTCCCTGGCCAACGATACCACGCCCGCCATGACGGTTGCCTACTATCTCCATGTTGGACCCTACGACAGTATGGAACCGGTTTACCCGGCGATGATGGAATGGATTTTTGCCAATGGCTACCGGCCTTCGGCTGCTATGCGGGAAGCATACATCAATGATCCCAGTGTTACTCCGGCGGAACAGCTTCTAACCGAGGTTATAATCCCGGTAGAAAAGGTTTAATAGAGGACAATCAACTTGCAGAGCGGAAAGGGGATGATCTGTTGAACTTTCAGGACCAATACCGGCAGAAAGTCTGTACACCGGAAGAGGCGGTACGGCTGGTCAAAAGCGGGGACAGCATTATTGCTCCCATCGCCTGTGGCCATCCCCGGCAGATCCTGAATGCTCTGGCCCACCGGGCGGAGGAACTGCGGGAGGTTACCTTCTTTTCCACCCTGGATTTCTACCCTTCGGATATTTGGGATCTTAAGGATTGTGATCATATTCAGGTGGACAGCGGCTTCGTGGGAGGGAGGATGCGCCCGGGAGTCCATGCGGGCATCCACACCTACTCGCCGGTGAAGTTTGCCGACTCTGCCCTGTCCTGGGGTGCCCTGCGCGACTGGAATGTCGCCACCTGTGTGGTTTCACCCATGGATAAACACGGCTACTTCAGCATGGGCTGTTCGGTTGACTATACCTATTCAGCAGCCAAGCGGGCTGACCGGATCCTGGTGGAAGTAAACCGGTACATGCCGCGGACCCATGGCAAGTGCTGGCTGCATATCTCGGAGATTGACGCTATCGTGGAAAACCATACTCCATTGCCGGTGCTGCCCAGTCCCCCTATAACCGAGAAGGATCGGGCCATCGGTAAATTGATAGCCGATCAGGTGATCGACGGTGCCACCATTCAGCTCGGTCTGGGGGCGATCCCCAATGCAGTAGGCCTGTTCCTGACGGACCGTAACGATCTGGGGGTTCACACCGAGATGCTCACGGACTCGATTTATCAGCTGCAGAAGGCCGGGGTGATTACCAACCGGCGTAAGTCATACATGAAGGACCTATCGGTGGCCACCTTTGCCCTGGGTTCGGCAGAGATGTACGAGTGGATGGATGACAACCCGGCCATTGCCATGTACCCGGTGGAGGAGGTAAACGACCCGTTTATCGTGGCCCGGGTTGACAACATGATTTCGGTCAATGGGGCCTTAAGTGTTGACCTCTCCGGGCAGGTCTGTGCCGAGTCGTTTGGTCCCTGGCAGTATTCCAACGTGGGCGGCCAACTGGACTTTGTTCAGGGAGCCTGGCGCTCCCGGGGCGGCAAATCCTTTATCGCTCTCTACTCCACCGCCAAGGACGATACCATCAGCCGCATCGTTCCCCAGCTGCTGGCCGGCTCATATATGAGACTTTTGNNATATAACCACCCCCCGGACAGAGACCCACTATGTAGTAACCGAATACGGAGTCGCCTTGATCAAGGCCCAGAGTATCAAACAGCGGGTGAAAAACCTGATCGCCATCGCTCACCCTGACCACCGCGACTGGCTGACCTTCGAGGCCAAAAAACTGGGCATGATCTAGACATATAATAAAGCGAATCAAG
>DCTH01000174.1 GCA_002329495.1 Syntrophothermus sp. UBA1445
CACAGGCCAACCCTGCTGACTGATGAGTGCTGTCCATGAAGGTTTCATACTCCGCATGGCGGGCTTTCACCAGATCGGTTCCGGCCACAGGATGAACCCATTCAGTAAAACCTTGTTCATCAAAGTAGGCCAAGATATCCTGGGCCTTTAACCCCTTATCCCAGGGAAAGGTGAGTTTTTTTGTGCCCGGCTGAAAATAGTAGGTTACGTGACATTGGGCACATACCAGGGAGCGCATTTCCTGATTGGTGAGTTTATCAATACTACGGCCCTGCCGTTCCAGGGCCTCAATCAGGGCTGGGCGAGTAATACACAGTTCCCCGGTTTTCGAGTCGTGACAATCCACGCAGCCGATAGGCTCGGTGATTTGTCCTTTGATTTCGTCAAAGGACATCAGATAGTATTGGTCCCCATATTTCTGTATAACCTCGGGAGATTGGGTTGATTTACAGGTGAAACAGGCCGCACCGGACTTCTGCCGGGCGGGATCAATTGAGGTGACATCCTCAATTGAATAGAGGTGCCCCCGGGGCTCGTTGAATTCCGCGGCAAACCCGGTTCCCGCATAAATGACTTGCATATAAGGCTTGGTTTCAAAATGAGATGGATGGCTGGAATTTCCCATATTGGCCTGATAGCTATCCCAATGCGCGGGATATAACTTGCCCCATACGGCTGAATTGCTTTCCTGGCCCGCAGTTTCGACCTGGAGTCCTTCAAAGGCGACCTGATTGTGACGGTTAAAGAAGAAAACACCCGTCGAGACCACAACGATAACGGCGATGGCTGCCAGTAGAACCAGGTTTTTAATTTTCGATGCTTCCAAACCGATCATCTCCTTTGCTATTTGGGATGGACAGTGTTCCGATGGCACTCGAAGCAATAGGTGCCATTATTTTGGCTCGTATCACCAACATGTCCCATAATACCACCGTGACAACGCAGGCAATTGCCCTGTAAGACCTTCTTGCTAAGATCAGTGGCGCGAATTTCGGTAGGGATGGTATTGGTAACGACACGATAGACATCCCGGGTGCCGGTTATTGCGGCATACATGCTGCCCGTAACCAGACCGTGCGGGTCGTGACAGTCTCCGCAATTGGCTTTCTGAGCATGGGGAGAGTGCAGATAGGTATTCACCTGGTAATCCATGGCATGACACTTACCACAAAATTTTGCTTCGGCTAAACCCAGGGCCGGCAACTTGATCAGCAGCATCCCGGAAAAACCTAATACTGCCAGTGCGGCTACCCATTTCAACATCTTTTTATACAGTTCGCATCATCTCCTGAGGAAGTAATTCCCTTTAGATGCATCACTAACTGGTGTATTTCATTCAGACGTGTAGCTACAGTATATGAAAGAAATATGGTATCCGTTATCCTTTGGTGGGAGGTGATGTCAGGTCCAGTCTTTATTTCTCTATTCTACATACGGTAGATATTACCTTCATTTCCTTAACCCTTAAAAAAGGCCGCATTTCTGCGGCTATCGTTTTATCGTCTTCTACCAGTAAGATTTTCATCGTACACCCGTCCTTTTTATCCCCGAGTTTGACAGTCGAGGTTCCATGAACTCAGTTCTATCGACCTGAATAAAGAAGCTGGTGTATAATCCGCGCATCATCGTCACTATCCTGTCTCATGATATACTGAATTAATAATGCAAACAAACAAATTGGATTGAGGGCATAGTTGAATTACGAAATTCGTTAAGTTCAGCGGCTGGGCTGGGCCTGAGGGGCCTGGGGTTCATTTTTGTCAAAGGCGATTTGAAGACTTATTTGATAACGGAAGGAAGATTGGTTTGGAATTCTCAAATGTTCTGTTCGCATTTGCGGTAACGCTTTTTGCCGGTCTTGCCACTGGAATTGGCAGTGCGCTTGCGTTGCTTGCCAGAAAGACCAGTACCAAATTTCTGTCCCTGGCCCTGGGTTTTTCAGCCGGGATCATGCTTTATGTGTCTTTCGTAGAAATACTGGTGGAAGGCAGAGCGTCTTTAATAACGGTTCTTGGTACAAAGGGCGGATCATGGGCTGCAGTGGGTGCCTTCTTTTTTGGTATATTGTTGATTGCGATAATCGACAATTTGGTGCCTTCTACAGAGAATCCCCATGAAGTACATACCGTCGAAGAAATGGATGGAAGCAGCGAAACTCATAAATCAAAGCTAATGAGAATGGGACTGTTTACCGCATTAGCGGTCGGAATTCATAACTTCCCGGAAGGAATCGCGACCTTCGTAGCTGCACTTGGTGATCCTGGTCTTGGCTTAGCGGTGGCTTTCGCCATCGCCATGCATAATATTCCGGAAGGTATTGCGGTTGCTGTGCCGGTGTTCTATGCAACGGGCAGCAGGAAAAAAGCCTTCAAATTATCGTTTTTATCAGGAATGTCAGAACCCGCAGGAGCTCTGCTGGGTTACTTTCTGCTGCTCCAGTTTTTTACTGATGCCATGTTTGGTTTTGTTTTTGCCGCCGTAGCAGGAATAATGGTATATATTAGCCTTGATGAACTGCTCCCCGCCGCCAGAGAATACGGGGAGCATCATCTATCCATTGGTGGTCTGGTTATCGGGATGGCGGTAATGGCGGGTAGCCTTTTATTGTTTATCTAATTTGGTCAAGCCCCAACTGGACGCCAGCTTCGTTCACTCCGCCAGCTAAGACTGGGCATCGGCCAACCATGGAACACCGCCATGAAGCATCATCGCAAGAATATCGGGAAGAGCGCTAAGCCCTTTGGCGACTCCCAACACCGGTATGCCACTCACCGGCAATTGTTGTTCAGCAATCGACGATGCTTGCTCCGGGAGGTTCAGGTGGGTTTCCTGGTAGCACTGGATCACCAGAATTTCCCGATCCACCGCCTCCTCCGGAGACTGGCGGTTGAGGTGGAGATGGTTCGTCATCCGCCACGAAATCTTCCGGCTCAAATCCTGCTTTTTCGATGATCAGTTCGCCCAGGTCACAGCCGGTGACCGTTATCTTGCCCGGGCCACCACCTCGGATGAAGGTCCGCCCGGTTACGATTACATTCTCCAGCGTGACCTCTCCCTCGCCGATGCCTGGTGCCAGATAAAGGTTGCCGTTGATCTTCATATTTGAGAGCATCACCCCCGGGGTATTGATGACACAGTTGCCATCGACATCTCCGCTGTAATTGCCGGCCGTATTTATAAAGAGCTTTACTATGTTGTCCAGCATCTGCACCGCCTCAGCGCGGCTTAACCTTCCTTCAGGGTCGAACAGATTCGGACCGCGTCCTTTAATATATCCTTCGGCCTCCAGGTCAAAGACCGCTTCCCGGGCCCACTCCGGGATGTTCGTATCCTTAAAACTTGACTGGAATCCTGCTTCCCGAGTTACGACGAACACATTCTTAAACAGCACCGCGGCTTCGGCCCGGGTCAGGGGGTCATTGGGCCGCGCCCGACGCTGTCCGTTACTGTCCAGACTGCCCAGCAATATCCCCTGGGCATAGGCTCTTTTAAGCACCTCATAATACCAGTCACCGTCTTTAACGTCGATGAACGGGTTGTCGGCGGTCTCACTGTAACCTACAACTTTAATCAGAATAGCTGCCAATTGAGCACGGGTAACCGCTTCCTGGGGATAAAACCGATTGCCATCACCCTGTACGACTCCCCGGCTGTTCCAGTTGTTAATGGCTGTTTTGGCCCAAAAATCGCCTGTGACATCGATAAACGAACGGTTTGGCAGTTCTTTTTTATCGCCACCTGCGGCCTGTACCGGACCGGCGGCAGCGACAAGGCACACCGCCAGCAGCAGCACAATGACTCCAATATTCCGTAACAGTTGCTTTTTCATGGTTTCTGCCTCCTCAAAATGTCCTTTAAAGGTTCGTCTTACTCAGACCCTTAGGACATGGTTTGATTAACCGTTTTGTCGCTGTAAACCGTAGTCATATTGCCGCTTTGATCCTGATAAATCAGGTAGGCCCGGGCATACCATCTGTCGCCAGGATTGACGTCCAGCTTACGAATATAGAACTGTTCGCTGGAATCGTTATTGATCCTGCCACGAATGGCAGAGGGAGTGTCCAGAGTAAGATCACCGACTGGAGGCGTGTTGGATCGCAATATCATGATCCCGCTCTCCACCAGGATATAGCCGTCCGGTACCGCGCGGGTCGCAGTAAACATCATGGTCTTATTTATGGTGTCCGTCAGCACCTCGTCAGCCAAGGTAATGAATGGTGTCATAACCGGGAGGGAATCCTGGTCAACCATAACCGCAGTCATGGTCGTGGCCCTCTGTGGTGCATAGAAGGTAAAGGTACTCTGGTAGCTTATCTTCTGGCCATCCTGTTCCCAGTGGCTGAAGACCTTTCCAGCCGAGGGCGTGTTGGCGACCACGGTCACCGGCATATCAAACTTGAATTCACCGCTACTGCCGCCGGTCGAGAGGGTGCCTCCCACCACTGTAACCGTGTAAGTCTGTGCGGTTCTCTCAAACATCGGTTTTATAACCAGGTCAGATGTTACCTTGCTGAAATCCTGATCCCACCCCTTGAATACATACCCGTACAGCGTTGGGTCAGGAGTTGGGGGGACGGCACTCCGGTCCCGGGCCACCCGGGATGACTGCAGGATACGGCCGCTCCGATCTTGGAAGATAACTGAAAACGAGGTGGTGCTGCTGGTTGGTTTCTTGTTGAATACTGCTCTTATATTGATCCCCAACCCCAGGTGAGACTCGTAAACCGGGCTGGTAGAAACGATGCTGGCAGTATCAACATCCTGCCAATAGGCGAAAGTATACCCTTCATCCGGAACCGCCGTTAAGCGGATGTCGGTGTTTTGATAATATGCGGCCTTATAACCGAAAGGCAGTTCAACCTCCTCATCATTAAGCCATACGGTACCGCCGCCCACCATCGTAACTTCTAGATAGCTCTTATTCATTGGTACGAAGCGGGGAGTCAGAGTCATGTCCCTCCGGGCACTGAAGTTATAGTTGGGCAGCGGTGATACCTGCACCTCACCCTCATACCAACCATCGAAATTATAGCCAGAATCCGGGAGAGCCTCAAGAATCACCAGGTCATTGTAAAGGTAGGTTCCACCTCCGCCGATACTACCGTTTTCAGCTGCAGTAAGGGTGATGTTGACCGGAGGAGATGCTTCATAAATAAAGCTATGTTCAAAAATCTGATCGCTCACAGTCACCTCGCAGGTAACCTGCTCGGCTTCACCAGGAGCCAACTGATAACCTTTTATCAGGGGAGCCTCGAAGGTTACTGTGCCACCAACCCCTTCATAGGTATCAGGGGCTTTTATCACATTGCCTTCGGTATCGTGGTAGTTTATGGTCACCGTGCCCAGGTACTCATAGAGACTTTTAAAGGTGGCTTCCACTACCAGGTTTTCCCGCGGCATATTAAACGAATACATCGGCGGGGTAACGGTCTGGGGCAGACCGTTAATAGTGAGACTATCCAGGACAAAGCCCGCTTCCGGAGTTATGGTTAGCAGTATAGCATCACCGCACTCGGCTTCCAGTTTATCAGCTGTGACCGTTCCTTTCACGGTAGGACTTATGTTAATCGAGTATAAGGTTGGGGGTATGGCGACGAATTTGTGACCTTTGTTATTGGCGTAGCTCTCAACGGCAGAGCCGGCCACACCGAATAACGTAAAATCCTTATTCACCCAATCAAACATATTGCTGCCCAAAGACACGGTCTTCCGGTGGATGGTGGCCCTGGTCAGCGATGAATTGAATTGAAAGGCGTTGGAACCAATTGATCTGACAGTATCGGGAATATCGATCTCGGTCAGTTTATTGCTGGCAAAGGCCCTGTCTCCGATGGAACTGACACCGGGCGACAGGGTCAGGCTGGATATGTCGTTATACTCAAAGGCAGAGGACCCGATGGTGGTTACGCTGTCAGGTATAATAACGCTGACCAGATCATTACTGGCAAAGGCGTCGTCAGCGATAGAGGTTACGCTTTCCGGTATAGCAACGCTGGTGATATTGTTGTACTGAAAAACCCATGGACCGATGGAGGTAATACCATCAGGCAAGGTCACACTGGTCATATAGCAACTGCTGAAAGCACCATCACCGATGGAGTAAACACTGTCAGGGATGCTTAAACTGCCCAAGTTATTAAATTGAAAAGCTTCCGCTTCGATGGTAGTGATACCATGAGGGATCTCCAGTCCGGTAAGTTTTTTGCTCTCAAAAGCGGAGGCTCCAATCTCGAGAACCGGCTCGCCCCCGATAGTTTCAGGCAGGGCCAGGTATCCACCAGGTCCGGTGTAACCTGTTATTTTTAATCCTCCCGCCACCGGGGTGGTCTGGAATTCGGAATTAATGGCGACAAAGTCAATACCGTTGCTGGTAGCGTAGGTTTCCACTGCAGAACCCGCTTTACCGTATATGGTTAGGCCAGCAGGATTAAGGTTAAAGATTTCTCTTCCCAGTGATACGGTTTCTCCCTGGATAGTCGCCTTGGTCAGAAGGTTATCGGAGAAAGCCCCTATACCAATCGAGGTAACGCTCTGGGGTATAGTTACCTGAGCCAGTTTGTTACTGGCGAAAGCTGCCGCACCAATGGATTTCACACTGTTTGGAATGGAGTAATCGGTTAGCCGGTTTTGCGCAAAGGCACTGGGTCCAATTGTGGTAACCCCTTTATGTATGGATATGCTCGTCAACTGGTTGCCGTAAAAAGCTCCCTTGCTGATGGATGTAACGCCGGTTGGTATGGTAACCGATGATAGTTTGTTCAGACCGAATGCATCGTCGCCGATATAATTTACGCTGGCAGGAAACGCTATACTGGTCAGTTGGTTGTCGTAGAAGGCAAAGCTGCCGATGGAGGTTACGCTATCACCCAATCTTACGCTGGTCAGCTTATTCTGGCCAAAAGCCTCAGCACCAATCGAGGTTACGGTATGCGGTATTACCACACTGGTAAGCTGTTTCGCCATATAGAAGGCCCGCTCTCCAATCTCCAAAACCGGCTCTCCCCCCAGGGTGGCAGGTAGGTTAAGCGCACCGGTAAGTTGTCCATTATAACCGGTGATTCTTACGCCCCCGGGTATCGTGGTATAGGTCAGATCAACTATCGGGGGTACAAAGACAGCCTCCACCTTCACGTCATG
>DCTH01000143.1 GCA_002329495.1 Syntrophothermus sp. UBA1445
GCCATAGCATACAGGGCGTACTATGCTGGCTGATTCCCGTCGGGGAAGATGGGTTCCCGGAAAATCTTCCCTGGCCAACACCTCTGCCATAATACTGTCCAGCCTTAATAGAATAGAACTCCAATCTTCCAGATTACGCAGGGAAAGGTTTTCCTGGCTCAGACGTAAGGCCAGGGAGTTGTTTAACTGAATCTCATACTCCTCCAGAAGGTCGAAGTATTCCTTCCAATGAACAAGTTTGTCCTCCTGTCGCCAGGCTATCCCCGGGCAGACAAAATGGCGGCAAACCGATTCGCGCATTTCCATGGGCAAGAGACACCCCTTTTCGATACTGTGAAACTGACAGCGAAAAGAGCCGTCCTCCTCCGGGAGACTGTTCACGGTAATTGAAGCATCCAGTATGGTCAGATGGGGAAGCTTGGCAATGTAATCAATTAGGTCCGGACGCTCTCTATTAATAAAGAAAAGATCTGTGGGGTAAAAGACCGGCGAATAATACCCGCAACAGCCTTTGTTGTCCCGACGCGGACAATCGGCACACAGATCAACCTCAATGAAGCTGCGCAGCCCCTTCCGATGAAATACCAGATTGATTTCCTTTACCATGACCGTTTCTCCGTTCAGCGTTTGTTTCGCACAATTGCTGCGACTCGCGCCCAATATTTGACCCCGGTACATCTGCATCTGGCGCCGATCCGCAGCCAAGCCGACCAATGATGAGCAGAAGAAATCATACTAACCCCTATCATTATAGCCATTTTCCGCTTGTGACCCAACTCTTTAATGAATAACCGGACCCGGAGATGATCCAGGATGTCCAAATATAGGCGATAGCAGTAATGAGCGCAGACGGTGAAAAGCGGCACCGGAAAGCTGGTTAGGGGAGGTAAGGAGTCCGGGAATCATGGTTGATAGTTCCCCGGGTTTGAGCCAACAGGTGAGTTATGCAATGAGCTGGTTGCGGCCTGCAGATCAGATAGCCCTGGATCTGGTCGCAGTCCAAACTCGACAGTACCGCGACCTGCTCAGGCTTTTCCACACCTTCGGCCGTAACCTTCAGATCCAGGGTCCTCGCCAGGGATATGACCGCGTGGGGAATGGCCAGGCCTTCTGCTTCCTGGTCTAGATCCCGGATAAAGGACTGATCGATCTTGAGCGAATCAAGCGGCAACTTCCTCAGGTAGGCGAGGGATNNGGATGAGTAGCCGGTTCCGAAGTCATCCAAAGCGATCCTTATTCCCAGATTGCGGAGATCCTGCAAAACCTTGCTTACCCGCTCTTCACTGCGGATAGCAATGCTTTCGGTGATTTCCAGTTCAAGATATTTCGGGTCCAACCCGGTTTCTTCAAGTATCCCCGCCACTGTTTCCACCAGATCCTGATGCCAGAAGTGACGTCCGGAAATATTTACCGCGACTCGGACTGCAGCCAGGCCAGCATCCTGCCACCATTTATTCTGTCGGCAGGCGGTCCGCAGAACCCACTTTTCCAGCGGAATAATCAGGCCAGTCTCCTCGGCCACGTGAATAAATTTTCCCGGCATGATCAAGCCATTTCTCGGGTGCTGCCAGCGTACCAGAGCCTCCATGCCAACGATCTGACCACTCTTCGTGTTGATTAATGGCTGATAGTGAAGAACCAGCTCTTCACGGTCCAGAGCATGCCGAAGATCCTTGGTCAACGTGATGCGTTCCAGGAATAACTCATTCATTTCTTTGGTAAATACCTGGTAGTTGTTACCGCCCTGCTCTTTGGCCCGGTAAAGGGCACTATCGGCGTTTTTGATCAGGGTTGCTACATCCTGCCCGTCATCCGGGAAAATACTGATACCGATACTGGCAGTCGTATGAATCTCGTGCCCGTCAACATGGTATGGAGATGAGAAGCTCTGCAAAATTTTATTGGCGATAATTGCAGCATCCTCAGGCTCTTTGATACCCGGAAACAGGAACATGAACTCATCACCGCCCATGCGAGCGATGGTATCGCCTTCCCGTATCAGGGATTTGAGTCTTCGGGATACTTCCTGCAGGAGCCCATCGCCGATCATGTGGCCCAGAGTATCATTGACGACCTTGAAACTGTCCAGATCAATATAGACCAGGGCCAGTATCTGATTCTGACGTCTGGCATGGGAAAGTGCCACGGTGATACGGTCTTGAATCAGCAGACGGTTGGGGAGACCCGTGAGTGCGTCATGATACGCCAGGTGCCTGATGGTTTCCTCGTACTGCTTTCGTTCTGTAAAATCGGAAACAATTATAACCCCGCCCAAAGGTTGACCTTCCTCAGACATCACCGGGGCAATCTGGGCTTCAATGGGGGTTACTTGGCCGGAAAACACTGAACGGAAGTCACCCTGAAAGTAAGCCTTCTGACCATTAAAGGCCTGCTTGACACCATTAACCAGATATTTCTCAGGCAGATGAAGAAGATTAAATCCGATTAAGGCGTCCTTATTCGGGGAACCGACAATCTGAATCAGACTCTCATTGCAGGCAGTGATTTGCCCCTGTGCGTCAAAATGGAGAATTCCCAGAGGGGTGTTCTCAAACACCAGACGGTATTTGGACTCACTCTGCCGCAAAGCTTCCTCGGCCTCTTTGCGCTGAGTCACGTCGCGTACAATACCACGGAAGCCGCTTACCTTTCCCTGGCTGTTCGTAATGGCTGAAACTGAAGCTTCGGCAAAGAGCTTGGACCCGTCCTGGCGGGTAAGCTGCCAGTCCACCTCTCTGGTGGGTTCTTTCGAAAGGTATACCTTATTAAAAGCCTTAAAGACCTTGCGCGCATTTTCATAATCCATATATTGTCTATAATTCATATTAAACAGATCCTGCTTCAGGTACCCCAGGGACTCATTTAGACTGTTATTGGCAAAGGTGAGATTACCACGGATGTCAACCTCAAAATAACCGTCTTCAATACTTCCCAGAATATTCCTGTATCTCTCCTCACTCTGTCGCAGGGCTTCCTCAGCCTGTTTGTGCTTGGTCATATCTCTTAAGGTTTCAATGGCTCCGATCAAACGGCCATTTTGGTCAAAAAGAGGGGACGCCTTGGCCCAGACATAGACTCCCTCGCCTTTTACTGCCGGACAGAAACTCTCGGCGACCAGCGTTAAGTGTTTTCTTTGGAAGTACACGTATTCCGGTCGCTTAATTTTCGAGTCCAGAGCCAGGTCAACCAGCATGGGACGACGAAAACCGTAAAAAGGCAGTGCGTATTCGTGATCGGCCTTGCCCACCATCTCCTGGGCTCTGATCCCAGTCATATCGGCAATGGCTCGATTCCATCTCATGACTCTACCGGAAGCATCAACAACAAAGGTTGCGTCCGGCAGAAAATCAATAATATCGGCCAGATGCCGCTCCAGCTCCCGTTGTGACTCTTCTGCCTTTTTTCGCTGGCTGATATCGGTTATAAAAGAATAGTAATGACGTTTCCCACTCTTCCGGTCAGCGAACTGATGAACCAGGAGTTCCACGGCGATACGCCGACCGTCCTTGGTTAGATACTCCTTTTCATAACGGACCGGAATACCAGTGAGTTGCAACATACTCAGGTAATGATTTTGCACATCGTGCCATTCGGGGGGTGTCAGATCCTTGTCCCAACTGATGGTGGAGAGTTCCTCTCTGGTGTATCCCACCATGTTAAGGAAGGCCGGATTGCAGTCCAGGATCTCACCTTCGGGAGTAACCAGGCTAAACGGCTGGGAAGAGTATTCAAGAACCTTGGCCAGAAACTCTACCCGCTCCAGATAGTCGTTTAAGTAGTCGACATTGCCGATAGACGATCCATCGAACGCAGGTAGAGAGCGCCACGGCTTGCCCTGCTCATGCAATAATAGTTTTTTCCGGAAATCTTCACCCACTACGCGGTTCCTCTTACTGCACACATGGAAAAATGATACAGCAGTTCTTATAATTGAGTTTACCGTTAAATGGACAAATATGCCAGAAAAAAATTGAGGAGACGGGCCCCGGGGATGCTAAGAGTGAGTCATTGGATAGAACAGAGATTAATCTCCATTACCTTCGGCAATATCTTAATGACAGTCTCATCGGGTACGGCCTCCCATTTTGGACCTACGTATAATTGATGATGAGACTGAGAGACGCCGCTGTAATGGTCGCGTTATTCTCGTTTAATTTTCGTGCTTACAACTGGAAAATCGTGCAGAAGTATGGGTATAATGAATTTGTGATAAAGTGAACAAGGTGATTGCTCAGTACTGGTAAGCTTCTCGAGGGTGGATTGAGTTGAAAACAGGAATTCTTGGCGGAACCTTCGACCCGGTACATATTGGCCATTTGGCGGTTGCCGAAAGGGTCCACTCCGATTGCGGTCTTGACAAGGTGGTTTTTATTCCTGCCAATATATCACCGTTCAAGGTAGGGCAGGTTAACTCCTCCGGAGAGCATCGGCTTAATATGTTACGCCTGGCGATCGGGGAAAATCCCCATTTTACCTGCAGCGATATCGAACTGCGAAGAGGCGGTACCAGTTATACTGTGGATACTATGGAAGACCTGAAGGTTTTGTATCCCGACGACGAATTTTTCTTCATTATGGGGATGGACTCCTTCCTGGAGTTAAATGGCTGGAAAGGCGTGGACCGACTGGCTGAATTATGCCAACTGATAGTCGTTACCCGCCCGGGTTACGACTTGACGCAGGAGCAAAGGCGCTCGCTTGAATTGCCGCCAACGGTGTGGCAGCGAACGCGCTTCCTTCAGGTTCCAGGCCTGGATATCGCGGCTACAGAAATCCGGGATCGGATCAGGCGAGGTCAATCAGTAAGATACCTGCTGCTTCCCGAAGTGGAGACCTATATACATGAAAACGGTATTTATCGATGATATTTCCGTTGACAGAAGCTATTGAAGGCCTAATCAAGGGGCATTGTCCCCTCAGGTCTGCGGAGGGGAGATGATGAACGAAATCAGGGCTGAAGAAATCATTAGGGCAAAACTCTCCGAGAACCGCTATCAACACTCAATGCGGGTGGCAACTGTTGCCCGGGAGATGGCACAAGCATTTGGACTGGACGAGGAAAAGGCCTATTTGGCCGGAATTGTTCATGATTACGCCAAAGGCATTCCTGGTTACGAGCTGTTATCCTTGGCAAAAGAGCATAACTTGTTGGAAGATGAAGTCGAAAATCAGTCTCCTGATCTCCTGCATGCTCCGGTAGGAGCTTTTCTCCTGGCCCGGGAACAGGGTCTGGACGATGAGGACATTTTGGGTGCAGTCAGGAACCATACCCTGGGGAGGGTAGGTATGACTGATCTGGAAAAGGTGTTATTCCTGGCCGATATGATAGAACCGGGACGTGACTTCCCCGGAATCGAGAGACTGCGCTGTCTGGCCTGGAAGGATCTTAACCAGGGAATGATACAGGCTATCGAGTTAACTCTACGCTACTGCATGGATCAGGGGAGATTGATTCACCCCCGGACGGTCTTGGTTCGGAATAACTTGTTGTCAGTTTTGCCAAGGGGGCGAACCCTGTGGTAGAATGTTCGTGGATTAAAAAAGGGGGACTAGCATGTCGACAGGTATCAGCTCGGATTTGACCTCCAAAATAGTTGAATTTGCTCGGGAAGGGAACGCCACCGATATTGTAGTCCTGGACCTGCAGGGGTTAACGGTTCTGACCGATTACTTCGTAATCGCCAGTGGCCGTAGCACGATACAGGTAAAAAGCATAGCCGAGAAAATTGAGGATGAACTCCTGGAGTGCGGAGAAAAGCCGTTGCGAAGAGAAGGTTTTAATGAGGGGCGTTGGATCATCCTGGATTATCCTGGGGTTATGGTTCATATCTTCCGCCAGGAGGAGAGGGAGCTTTACCAACTGGAAAGGCTATGGGGTGATGCTCCCCTGGTAAGAATCAATAATTAAACATTCAGGTATTATTGCCCCTCATGATGAGGGGCTTTAGTTTACCAACCGGGACATATTCCCAGACCTATTACACAGATATGTTTCAAAGATACCCCGATTATTAGTCGGCTTTGGCCTCCAGCTCCAGAAGGGCCTTTTTCGTCTCTAACCCACCGTCGGCAGAAAACCCCCCCAGACCACCTGCTGCCACTACCCGGTGACAGGGAATTATAACCGGTAAGGGATTTCTTTTCAGAGCCTGCCCAACTGCGCGGGCTCCCCGGGAGCACCCGATCTCCCGGGCCAGCGAACCGTAGGTTTGCACCGTTCCGTAAGGAATTTGGGCAGCAGCCTGTAACACCCGGCGAGTGAAGTCAGGTATTGAAGTCAATTCTGGCTCACAGTCCCACCTGTCCACCCGCTGTCCTGCAAAATAGGCCGTCAATTGCTCGGTCAGACCTGGCAATAGTATCGGGTTCTCGATCAGTTTTTCACTGCCAGTACAGCGCAAAGCCTGATGGACCAGTTCTGGTGCGGGCAGCGGCAGTGTCAGAGACCTCACCTTCCGGTCCTTCCCAATCAGACCTATGAATCCCCAGTGGGTTGAAAATACACGATATTCCAGCATCATTTGATTACGATGTTGACTAGTTTTTTGGGAACGGTAATCACCTTGACCACTTGCTTCTNNTTACCAATGATTTCCCTGATCTTGGCCAGAGCAAGAGCCATTTCTTCCAATTCATCCTGAGAGATCTCTACTGGTACCAGGATTTTATCCCGGACCTTGCCATTAACCTGTACCACCATTTCGATCTCAGTTCTCTTAAGGGCAGCTTCGTCCCAGGCAAGCCAGGACTGCAGGTGTACACTGTCCTGGTGTCCGGAGCCTTCCCACAACTCCTCGGCAATGTGGGGGGCAAAGGGTGCCAGGAGTATAATCAGAGTCTCCAGAGACTCTTTTACCACGGCAGGGTTCATCTTCTTCCCGGCAGCATCCCGGTACTGATGCATGGCATTGACCAGCTCCATGATGGCACTGATGGCAGTGTTAAAGTTGAAGCGTTTTTCAATATCTTCGGTTACCTTGCGGATGGTGTAGTGTACCTTATACCGCAGGTCCTCATCGCGGGCAGTTAATTCTGCCTTTTCTGCATTGGCCTGCTCCTGCCATTTGACCAGATCAACCACCAGTCGCCACACCCGGTTAAGGAAACGATGACAACCTTCCACCCCCTGATCGCTCCACTCCAGGTCGCGTTCGGGCGGGGAGGCAAACAGGATGAACAAACGGGCGGTATCTGCACCGTATTTCCCGATTATATCCTCGGGACTCACCACATTGCCCTTGGACTTGGACATCTTGGCCCCATCCTTCAGAACCATACCCTGAGTCAACAGGTTGGTGAAGGGTGCCTGGCAGGAAAGCATACCGGCATCATAGAGTACCTTGGTAAAGAAACGGGCGTACATCAGATGGAGGATGGCATGCTCAACTCCTCCGATATACTGATCAACCGGCATCCAGTAGTCCACCGCCGATTTGAGGAACGGGCGATTGGCAGCGTGAGGGCTGGCATAACGCATGAAGTACCAGGAGGAGCAGACAAAGGTATCCATAGTATCCGTTTCCCGCCGTGCTGGTTTACCACAAGCAGGACAGGTGGTTTCAACAAACTCTTTAACATAATTGAGCGGGGACTCCCCCGTGGGACGGAACTCAACTTCCTCCGGCAAGATAACCGGCAGATCCTCGAAGGGGACCGGTACCGGGCCACAGTCTTCACAATAGACTATTGGTATGGGAGCTCCCCAGTAACGCTGGCGGGAAATCAACCAGTCCCGCAGCTTGTAATTTACTGTTCCGCGCCCAATCTTATTAGCCTCCATAAACCTGATGATCGCGTCTTGACCTTCCTCAACGGTCAATCCGTTGAATTTTCCCGAGTTGACCATTACTCCGCCACCGGCATAGGCTTCCGCCGGAGTTCCATCGAGTGGTAAAGGCTGGTCGGGATTCTGGATAACCACCCGGATCTCCAGGTTATACTTCTTCGCAAAGTCAAAGTCCCGCTGATCATGGGCGGGGACTGCCATTATGGCTCCGGTGCCATAATCCATCAGTACATAGTTGGCCAACCAGATCGGAATCGCTTCTCCATTGACAGGATTTATCGCATATCTGCCCGTAAAGATCCCTAGCTTTTCAGCTTCGGTTGAGGTTCGGGCCAGCTCGTTAAGGTTCTTCATGCTGTCTACAAATTCGCGGACTTTGGCTTCATACGGGGTTCCTTGCGCCAGGGTGTCAACCAGCGGGTGTTCCGGGGCCAATACCATATAAGTTACCCCAAAGACCGTGTCCGGACGGGTGGTGTACACGGGAATCTGTTCACCGGAGTCTTTTACGGTAAAACTGAACTCGCAACCTTCACTGCGTCCAATCCAGTTACGCTGCATGGTTTTGACCTTTTCCGGCCAGCCGGGCATATGATCCAGGTCATTTAGCAGTCTTTCGGCATAGTCGGTAATTTTGAAAAACCACTGTTCCAGGTTCTTTCGCTCTACCGCGGTTTCACACCGTTCACAGGCACCGTCTACCACCTGTTCATTGGCCAGGACTGTTGCACAGGACGGGCACCAGTTGACCGCGGCGGCTTTCTTATAGGCCAGGCCCATATGATAAAGCTGTAAAAAAAGCCATTGGGTAAATTTATAGTAATCCGGGCTGCAGGTGGCAACTTCCCGGTTCCAGTCATAGCTTATACCCAAAGACTTGAGCTGGTCTCTCATATTGTCTATATTGGAATAGGTCCATTTGGCGGGTGGGATACCGTGTTTAATGGCTGCGTTTTCGGCCGGCAAACCAAAAGCATCCCATCCCATCGGATGCAGCACATTATAACCCTGCATGGCCTTAAATCGGGCTACCACATCTCCAATGGCATAGTTTCTCACATGCCCCATATGCAGGTTGCCGGAAGGGTAGGGAAACATCTCCAGGTTATAGTATTTCGGCTTGTAAGGGTCTTCTCCCACTGTGTAAAACCCTTTCTCTTTCCAGAAACCCTGCCATTTTGATTCTATTATTTTGAAATTGTATCGGCCGTCCACAGCCATCCTCCTTATGTTTTATATTTGTTTATCGTAGTTTGCTTGAGAATAGAGAGTGTTTACCGTAACAAGGTAAGTTGGTATATAAACAAAAAACCTCTCCATCCTTAAGGACGAGAGGTCTCCCGCGGTACCACCTTATTTGGCAAATATACTGGTGGAGCTGGCGGGAATCGAACCCNNTCCATGCCAAGGAAGCGCGCTCCCTCTGCGCCACAGCCCCATGTGTTTTGCCCGCTTAGGATTATAACGTAATCAACGGTGCCAGCTATATGGACTTTTGAGATTTGACAAGCTGGGTGAAGGGGATTAATCTTTGTTAAACGACCAAGTAGCAGCCAGTTCCGCATTCTACCCCTGACCTATCATGCCCAGTCCCTTCACCGGCACGGCTCCCCGGCGAGATTCGGCCTTTCACCTGCTGCCTCGCACCAACCGGCAGTTCTCTTTCAAGTTAGCCAGACCTACTACTCCGGTTCCTCGCCTGAATCTACAGTTGACATTGCATATTATAAGACGCCTTCCACCTAAAAGTCAACCAGTGTTACTCGCACAAACCAATTTCAGAAGGAACTGACCTCCTGGCCGTTGAATAAGTAGGAGTCCCAAAAACTTTCATTCCAGCAAAAGATTACGCTGATGACTGCGGAAAACTGGGCTATTATCGATAATTGAGTATTTTATAAACCTTTGAGCCCATCACTCGAAAATGGAAAGGGAATGAGGCTGATGAAATCAGTTGACCTGGCTGTTATCGGCGGAGGTCCAGGAGGGATGGCCGCAGCTGTAGCCGCCAAAAGATCGGGTGTAAAACGGGTACTGATCCTGGAGCGGGACCACGATCTGGGTGGTATACTGCCGCAGTGCATTCATGACGGTTTTGGGACCTTTGTGATGAAGGAGAGGCTGACCGGTCCTGAATACGCGGAACGGTATAAAGCCATGACCGCAGAGAGCGGAGTAGAGTGCCTGCTCAATACAACTGTTCTAGAAATCGGCCATGACCGGAGCATCCTGGCGGTTAACCCGAGCCAGGGACTGCTGGAGATTAAAGCCCAGGCAGTAATTCTGGCCATGGGCTGCCGGGAGAGGACCCGCTTTCAGATTCTGATTCCCGGGACCCGTCCGGCGGGGGTCTTTACCGCCGGTGCGGTGCAGCGGCTGGTCAATATCGAGGGTTTTCTGCCGGGGCATAGGGCGGTCATCCTGGGGAGCGGTGACATTGGCCTCATAATGGCGCGTCGTTTGAAGCTGGAGGGGGTTGAAGTCGTAGGGGTTTTTGAGATTATGCCCCAGCCCAACGGTCTCACCCGAAACGTCGTCCAGTGTCTTCAGGATTTCCAGATCCCGTTATTCCTTGAGCACACCATAACCATGATTCATGGAAAAAAGCGAGTTGAAGGGGTAACCGTGAGCAGGGTTGACCGGGAACGGAAACCAATTCCCGGGAGCCAACGTTTTGTTGCCTGCGATACTGTGGTATTATCAGTAGGGCTTATTCCTGAGAACGAGCTGTCAGAAAAGGCCGGAATAGTGATTGACCAGAGCACAGGGGGTCCAATGGTCGATGAGCAGATGGAAACCAGTGTGCCGGGGATCTTTGGTTGCGGTAATGTGATTAACGTATATGACCTGGTCGACTACGTGGCCTATACCGGGGAGACTGCCGGGAAAGGAGCGGCGCGTTTTATCACCGGTCAGCTTCCCGGCCGTAACCCGGTGCAGGTAACAACTGGGCCCGGGGTAAGACTGGTGGTGCCACAGCAAATTACTCCCTTACGAGTAACGGAAACGGTTAATCTTTACCAGCGGGTCGAAGAGGCCGGGTCCAATGTCCGCATCGTGGTTAAAAACGGTGACGAGGTCATTGCCAGTCGCAGGGAACGAGCGGTTAAGCCTCCTGAGATGGTAACCGTTAAAATACCTCCGGAAAAGCTGAAATCCATAAGTGAAGGTCAGGTTATTCAGGTTGAGGTGGAGACCAAAGGAGGTCCGGTATGAGCACCACCGCCAATTTGACCTGCATCCTCTGTCCGATGAGCTGTAATTTGGAGTTGGTATTGGATGGCAACCGGGTGGTTCAGGTATCAGGCAACAGTTGCAAATTGGGTCCGGCCTATGCCGAAAAGGAGTTCATCAACCCGACGCGGGTTTTAACCACCACGGTCAAAATTGAAGGGGCCAGAGTCTCCAGGCTGCCGGTGAAGACTGATGGCGAGATACCCAAATCAATACTATTCGATTGTATGCGGGAACTCAGTGAGGTAAAGATGAAGGCACCGGTGAAAAACGGAGAAATCATACTGAAAAACGTGGCTGGCACCGGCGTTAATGTGGTGGCGACACGCAGTTTAACATAACGATAAACCCCGGGTTAAGCCGGGCAGTGCTCGGTAAAGGCAGGGACTCATAACAAGTGACAGAGTAAGATTTCATGAGATACACTCATTGTTTGGGGAGGACAAGTGGTGGGCAAAAGTATGGTAATAGTGAACCCGGTTTCTGCCAACGGCAGGACCGGTCGTAATTGGCCGAATATTGCCGGGGAACTAAAGAAGGACGGGTTGCAATTTGATGCACAGATCACATCAAAGAGCGGGGAAGCAACCCTGCTCGCCCAAACCGCATTGCAAAAGGGATACCAGACGATCATCGCAGTGGGTGGGGATGGTACCCTCAATGAAGTAGTGAATGGTTTCTTTGACTCAGAGAACAGCCGCCTGATTAATCCTGAAGCTCGCCTGGGTCTGATTTCCAGCGGTACCGGTCGGGACTTTATCAAGACCATCAATTATTCTGAGGATATTAAAGACGTCTGCAGAATACTGGCCCGCAGCCAGGTTCGGACCATTGACATCGGTAAGGTTTCTTACCAGAATTCCGAGGGCCAGCGAGCCTCCAGGTATTTTATAAACGTTGCGGGTATGGGGATGGACGGTGAGACAGTAGATCGGGTTAACCGGACCACCAAGGTTTTTGGCGGCAAGGTCTCTTTTTTATGGGGAACCGTGGCCACCCTGGTTCAGTACCGCAATCGGGAATTAACCCTGGAGATTGATGGGATTACCCGCTACCATGGAGAAGCCACAATGGTGGCAGTTGCCAATGGCCAGTATTTTGGGGGTGGTATGCGCATTGCCCCCGAGGCGAAACTGGATAGCGGTATTTTCGATATCATTATCGTCGACAACATGGCCAAGCCTGATATCATTGTCAACCTTCACCGTATCTACCGGGGTACCCACCTGACTCACCCGAAAGTCTACCTCATGCGAGGCAAAGATGTCCGGGCAACCTCCAATCAAAGGGTTCTACTGAATGTTGACGGCGAGCAGCCGGGAGTACTGAACGCCGAATTCGAACTGTTTCCCCGAAAGCTGCAGCTGATCTGCTAAAACGACTCAGGCTCTTATAAATTTGATACCAATAAGCGTTTATGCATTTAACCGCGTGAACGCTTATTTGTATTTTGTTACCTTAATCGATCCGCGACAGGACCATCTGCTATACTCAGGTTAATCAGAGTTGCAGAATAATCGAATTAGGGAGTGTTGCCTTATCAAAGCACTGTTCTTAAGAAACAATTTTCAATTGTCTCTGGAAGAAACCCCCCAACCAGTCATATCGAAACCGGGCGATATTATTGTCAGAGTGACTGCCTCGTCCATCTGTGGGAGTGACATCCACTTCATCACCGGGGAAGTCCCACTGGAACCCGATTTTATTATCGGCCATGAGGGGGTTGGGGTGGTCGAGGAGGTGGGAAGCGGGGTTGAATTCTTTAAACCTGGCGATCGAGTAGTCATCCCCTACATGGTGTCATGCGGATACTGCTCGGAGTGTAAGGCGGGCAGAGCCTATGCCTGCCTGGCGGACCTTCAGTTCGGTGTGGGCAAGGCCCGGGGGGACCTACCAGGTACCCAGGCTGAATTTGTGCGTATTCCATTTGCCGACTCCTCAGTAGTCCCGATACCAGATTCAGTTTCAGACCGGGAAGCACTTTTCGTCGGTGATATATTATCAACCGGTTACTTTGGGGTGACCAACGGGAATATTCAGCCGGGAGATGAGGTGGCCGTTTTTGGAGCCGGACCGGTTGGGCTTTGCGCGGTAGCCTGTGCCAAACTGTTTTCACCATCCAAGATAATACTGGTGGATCTTGAAGACTACCGTCTGGAGGCGGGAATGCGCCTGGGGGCAACTCATACCATCAACGCCCGCTCGACCAGAGCCGGTTCAGAGATTCGCCGGTTAACAGGGGGGACCGGAGTACAAGTCTCAATAGAAGCTTCAGGGGCGGAAGCCGCCTTGGATGATTGCCTGGCATGTACCGCGAAAGGAGGAATACTGTCAGCTATCGGTATGACTCCTTTCAGTGTCAAATTTGCTATGGGCAAGATGTTCTACAAAAACCTGACGATGATATCCGGTTATACAACACTTAACGAGATGCGCCGGCTGGTGAAATTAATCGAGTGCAAGCAACTGGATCTGACTTCTCTTATTACCCATGAGGTGCCTTTCAGCAGTATCCTGGAGGGATACCGGATCTTTCAGAACAGATTGGATGACTGCATCAAGGTAATGGTGGTTCCCGATTAAATTCGGTCCAAGTCTGGCCGGGGATTCTGGCAGCTACTTGAGTGTCCCAAATGGGACATGTGACAAACGGCAGGGTGTCCCATTTGGGACACTCTGCCGTTTGTCACCTTGACTGCATTGCGAATAAATAAGCACTTTGGGGTGTTGGCATGGAATTTGCATATTTAACAGGTTAAGATATTATTCCTTAACACGATAAGGGAGGATTGGTATGAGACACAATAAGGAGTTATTTGATTTGTCGGGACAAGTCGCGATAGTCACTGGCGGGGCAGCAGGGATAGGGGTTCAGATGTCCTATGCCCTGGCGGAAGCAGGTGCCAATTTGTTTATCGCGGCACGGAAACTTGATCGGTGTGCTGCGGCGGCCGAAAAGATGACGAAAGAATTGGGGATCAAGCTCCTGCCAGCCCGTTGTGATGTAACCAAGGAAAAAGAAATTGATGATCTGTTTGATCTGGTGATGAAAGAGTTCGGTCGACTGGATATTCTGGTGAACAACTCCGGTGCCTCATGGGGTGCCCCTTCACTGGAGTATCCCCGCAGCGGCTGGGACAAAGTCATAGACACCAATCTGACCGGGCCCTGGCTATGCATGCAAAAGGCGGCTCGGATTATGTCGCAGCAGAACTATGGGCGGATTATCAATCTGGCATCGATAGCCTCGTTCGTGGGTGCCAAACCAGAAATAATGGATACGGTAGCGTATCAAGCCAGTAAGGCGGCCATAGCTGGTCTGACGAAGGATTTGGCCGTTAAGTGGGCTCGTTACAATATTACCGTCAACGCTATCGCACCAGGGTGGTTTCCTTCTCATATGACTCAGGGAAGTCTGGAAACGAACGAAGAGGCATACCTGGATATGATTCCCATGGGACGTTTTGGCGGTGAGGACGAGTTAAAGGCTGCTACTTTATTCCTGGCATCCCCGGGTGCCAGTTATGTGACCGGAGTTATTCTGAGTGTTGATGGCGGCTGGGTAGCCATGTAGACGTTCACACAGCCCAATCCCAAATAAACAGGCTGAAATATGACCGGAGTAATCAAGTTTAGAAAGGAGCAGGCGTAATGACGTTTAAAAAGAGCAAGGATGACATGGTTTGTGTCGCTGCAACCAGAACCCCGTTTGGACGTTTTGGCGGTTCCCTCAAGGATGTGGACATCTACGATCTGGGGGCGCTGGCGATGAAGAATTCTCTGGACAGGATCGCGCTTAATCCAGAACTTATTGATGAAGTGTGGTGGGGATGTGGTGATACCACCAACTGTAAGGACCCATATACACCGGTTACTGCCCGGCAGAGCATGTTAAAAGCCGGTATCCCGCCGGAGAAGCCTTCAGTGACCTTTGATCAGGCATGTATTTCCGGGATGGATGCGGTTAAGTATGGCTGCCGGAGCATCCGGTTAGGCGAAGCTGAAGTAGTGATGACCGGTGGCGCTACCAGCTTCAGTACGGTTCCTTTCCTCCTGCGCGGTATACGGTGGGAAGGCAAACGCCACACCTCCTTCCTGGTGGAGGATCCGATTATTCCTCTCGGTTNNCTATGCACCGGTGGCGGTTGATTCCGGCAATGTGGCCGAAGAATACGGGGTTACCCGGGAAGAACAGGATGAGTTTGCGCTTAGCAGTCATATGAACTATGGCAAGGCCTGGGAACGTGGCTTCTTTAAAAATGAGATGGTACCTTATGAAATTGTGAAGAAGGATAAAAAAGGTAATGTGCTTTCTTCGAAATCTCTGGATATCGACGAACAATACCGTCCCGGCATGAAAATCGAGGATTTGACCAAGCTGAAGCCGATTTTCGGTAACCCTACTGTTACTGCCGGGAACGCACCAGGCATGAACGACGGTGCCGCCGCACAGATATTTATGAAGCGTGAAAAGGCTGAAGAGCTTGGGCTCGAAATCCTTTACACGGTAGTGGAGATGTCATCTATCGGTTTGCAACCGCGCATAATGCCGGTATCGCCGGCCTTTGCAATTAAGAAATGTCTGGATCTGACCGGTTTGACAGTTGATGATCTGAAGTTCATCGAAATCAATGAGGCGTTCGCCTGTGTTCCACTGGTTGCTACCAAACTCCTGTCCAATCAGAGATTCCTTAAAGGGGATTACCAGGCTATGGTTCGCGAAGCATCAGAGAAACCCATTCTTGATAACGATGCTACCCTGTATCAGGAGCTTAAGCAGAAATTGAATGTCAACGGGAGTGCAATCGCCGTGGGACATGCCAACACCGCCAGTGGGGCGAGGATTATGATGACTGCCGCTTATAATCTGAAAGAAAACGGTGGTGGGTATGCCGCGTGTGCTATCTGTGGCGGGTTGACCCAGGGAGCCGGTTGTATCATTTGGGTCGAGTAGTCTCCCTCTGTTGGTGGGCAGCGGAAAGCTTTATAAGGCATTTCCGCTGCCGGCAATTTATACAATTTGGAGCTTAGTTTATTAAGGGAGGTGTAGGTGGATGATCAGTTTTGAGTTGACTGATGAGCAAAAGGAAATGCAGGCCCTGGCCCGCAAGTTCACCCGATCCGAAATCATCCCGGTGGCCGCTGAGTACGATAAAACCGGCGAGATGCCGTGGGAAATCATCAGGAAAGCATTTGACATTGGCTTGTGGAACTTTAATCTCCCCGCCAAGTATGGCGGTTTGGAACTGGACCATGTTACCGAGGCTATCCTGGTTGAGGAGCTTTCTTACGGATGTTTGGGGGTATCGGGTGCCTGGGACGGCAATACTCTGGCTCTCGTTCCAATCCAGATAGCCGGAACTGAGGAGCAGATGGATAGGTGGCTTCCTCAATTTGGAGAGGCCCCATTACTGGGATCATTCTGTCTGACTGAACCCAATGCGGGGTCAGATGCTTCTTCCATGGCGACTTACGCCAAAAAGGTGGGCGACGAGTATATATTGACCGGAACCAAGTGTTTCATTACCCATGGAGGCATCTCGGCCATGAACACCGTCTTTGCCAAAACCGATCGCAGTCAAAAGGGAACCCGGGGGATCACGGCGTTTCTGGTTCCAGGGGATGCCCCGGGACTGTCTATGGGCAAGGTCGAGGATAAAATGGGTGACAGAGCATCTCACGTGGCTGAGGTTATCTTCGATGAGGTGCGCGTCCCTGCCCGGGACCGCCTGGGTGCGGAAGGGGAAGGTTTCAAGATCGCCATGAGAACCCTTGATCAGACCAGAATGAGTATTGGCGCGGCTGCGGTGGGCGTGGCCCGTCGCGCTTATGAAGAGGCCCTGGAATACTCCAAGCAGCGGGTACAGTTCGGGCGCCCCATCAGTAGCAATCAGGTAATAGCTTTTATGCTGGCCGATATGGCAACCCAGATTGAAGCGGCCCGGGGACTGGTTTGGCAGGCGGCCTGGCAGATCGATAACGGTAATCCGGATCCCAAACTCGGGGCCATGGCCAAGCTGTTTGCGGGTGACACGGCCATGAAGATAACGGTTGATGCTTTGCAGGTCTTTGGTGGGTATGGCTACATGAGGGAGTACCCCATGGAGAAGCTGATGCGCGATGCCAAGATTCTGCAAATCTACGAGGGAACGCAGCAGATTCAGCGGGTGGTTATCTCGGGAAGAATTCTGGCATAGGAGTCATTCTCTACGCTCTAACAATGATTGGTCCGATTCCCAAATAAATGATCCTGGTTTCAAAAGCCCGGAGGTGACGGCGTTGGAACCGGGATCTGCTTATTTAAGGCGAACACCAGATGCCTACCAATCTGCCGAGCTTGGCCCAGTGATGTATAATCAAGATATAGGCAGGATACGCAGCGTGCGGGGGATGAGCCATGCATGACAAGAGGGAAGTAGTTCAAATCTGGAAAGCTCTGCGGGACCATGGTGAGTATGAGGGTATAACCCTCTCTCCTGAAATCCGGGAATCCTGGTCGCGGAGTGAAGCCAATGGAGTCAACCCGTACAAGAGATGTTGTGACGTTATAATCAGTCCTGCCGAACTGGAGGAGAGAAAAGCCGCCAATAAGGCTCTTATTGAACAGGCCACTATTATGATGGGACACCTGCATCGGTTTATGGAGGGGTCAGGTTTCGTGTTTGCCCTGGCGGACAGCGATGGTTGCTTTCTGAAACGGATCGGGGACAAAGAAGGCCTTGATTTCACCGGTGGAGCAAATCTAACCGAGGGTGCCAACTGGTCCGAGGAGGTTATGGGTACCAATGCCGCGTCTCTGGCCCTGGTTCTGGGTAAGCCGGTGCAGTTATTGGGCTATGAGCATTATTGCCTCTGTGCATCAATAGCGACCTGTTCCGCATCGCCTATCTTTGACCATGGGGGCAGGCTGATCGGGGTACTGAACATTATTGGTCCTTATCACCTGGTCAACCGTCACACCATGGGCATGGCTGTGGCCGCATCCCGGGCCATCGAACGCCAAATAGCCCTGCATAACGCTTATCAACAGAGCGAGATGGCCAACCTTCACAAGACCGCCATTATGGATTCCATATCCGACGGGGTTCTGACCCTGGATAATGAGGGGCGTATCATCCACATCAATCACCAGGCGGCAGAGAACCTCGGTATAAATCATACAAGTGCGGTCGGTGAAAATCTGACCGAGCTGATGATGCCGGAGAATAAACTCTTCTTTGCCAGAATCAATGGCCAGCGCAAACTTTTCGGCGAACCACTGGTGATTTACCGCCAAAATGACAGTGTTAAGCTGGCGGTGAGCTGTACCCCCCTGGTTTCTAAAGAGCAGGAAACGCTGGGAACCGTGATTATCATCCAGCCGATGAAGCAGTATAAGAAGATGATTGAACGAATCTCCGGGGCCCAGGCCAAGATAACCTTCAGTGACATAATTGGTCAAAGTCCGGACTTCAGGTATGCTATCCAAAGTGCCCAAATGGCGGCTAAAACTGATTCCAGCATACTCCTCTTGGGTGAGAGCGGGGTAGGCAAGGACATGTTTGCCCAGGCCATCCACAATGCCAGCAGTCGTTCCCGGGAACCCTTTTTTGCCATCAATTGTGCCGCGTTACCGCGGGAACTGGTATCAAGCGAGCTGTTTGGCTATGAAGAGGGTGCTTTCACCGGAGCCCGCAAGGGCGGTAACCCCGGTAAGTTTGAATTGGCCGACCAGGGAACCGTTTTTTTGGACGAGATCGGAGAAATGCCGCTTGACATGCAGGGCTCCCTCTTACGAGTTATCGAGGAAGGAAATGTAACCCGGCTCGGGGGGCATGATATTACCAATGTCAACGTTCGTATCATCGCTGCTACCAATAAAAACTTGAAAGAGGAGGTCAGAAAAGGTAACTTTCGACTTGATCTCTACTACCGGTTAAGGGTTATTGATATTAAAATACCGGCTCTACGGGATAGGAAGGACGACATCCCCATTCTGGTTGAGTATTTCGTCAAGACCATCGGACCCCGGTTAGGAAAGCAGATTACTCATGTCGATGATAAGGTCATCGAGATCCTGTCATACTACGATTGGCCGGGCAATGTGCGAGAATTAAGCAATGTCATTGAACGGGCTATCAACATGAGCTCCGGGCCAGTTTTAACGGTAGACGTTTTTCCGCTGGAGCTCAGATGCAATCTTGAAGACCAGACTACAATCTGGAGAAAACGTCTGCCCCAGGATCCCCAGCTGCAGAAACAGATAATCAGGAGTTTCCTGCAGATGCACAACAATAACAAGACCCGGGTGGCTCAGGAACTGGGAATCTCACGCAGCAGTCTCTATCGCAAGATGGAGAGGTTTGCGATTAAGGGATAAAGCATCTTCCGTATTGTATCCATTTTCTCTTGCCCAGGCTGGTTTCAATTCTATCGATTCGCATTAGTGCTTCATTTCCGAACACATTTAAAAAAATCTTTTCCAGTTGAAACTTATTACTGAAAACATTGTATTGGATAGTGAAAGCCTCCAGGAGGTATATCTGATTGAATACCCGGGATGACCGCCAGTTAGTCCTAGAATGTCGAAGGGGAGAGGAATACGCTTACCGGGTCTTATTATCCCGCTATGAAGGTTACATTTACAGCCTGAGTTTTCGGCTGACCGGACAGCGGGAGGACGCCCTGGAGTTGGCTCAGGAAGCCATGCTTAAAATCGTTACCGGTCTGGACAGTTATCAGATCAACCGGCCGTTTAAGCCGTGGCTTCGGCAGGTAGTCATTAATACCGGGATCAACTTCCTGCGCAGGCAGTCTCCGGGAATACTATCATTGGACCAGGAAATTGATAATGGCCTAACCCTGGGAGATAACCTGGCAGCTGATGACCGCGGAAACCCCCAGCTCAGAATGGAGTGGCTGGAAACCAGAAAAATGTTGGAAATGGCAATGCAGGGACTGCCCCGTGAATACCGTCTGGTACTAACCCTGCGTCACCAGGAAGGTTTGTCTTACCAAGAGATCGCTGATTTAATTGGAATACCGGTGGGCACTGTCAAGACCTATCTCTTTCGGGCCCGGAATAAGCTGCGGGTGACCTTAAGCGATGTTTATGGATGGGAGGCTTAGCCAGTGGACTGTAATCACGACATGCTGCAGGCTTATCTGGATAGGGAATTGGAACCGCAACTGATTGAAAAACTTACCTCACACCTGACTGAATGCCGTGAATGCCGTCGGGAACTTTCCCAGCTTAAACTGATGTGGCTTGAGCTGGCGCAGGAGGAAGAAATCGACCTTCCGCCGGAGTTGCCATTTCTGCGCCAGCAGGCGATATCCGCTGGCAGGGTGCTGTCGCAGATGCCTGATGAAGAGTTCTCCTACTGGCGAACTCAAAAACAGGCCTGGGAACCTTTCGCTCTGGCAGTCTCACGGATTCCGGGAACGCAAACGGTTGGCAATGCAGCAAAAATGATTGGCCAGAGTGTTCCGATGGCCCTGGGGGCTTTAGGGAGGAAAGGACTGAAAGCGGTGTTCCGGGGGCGAAGCTTATGAACGGTTTTAGCTTCTTACTGATAATAATTCTATGCTTAATTCTTACACCGCTGGTGCTGCCCGTTAGATTCCGGGGCCAGGCAAAGTTTCACGGATCTCTTAGCTGGTATGGGGAAATATCAGGGTTCGGGGGCAGTGTTAGGTTGTTCTTCACCAAAGAAGATGGTTCCAAGGCCCGAAATGGGTTCAGGGTATTGGGGTGGCAAAAAAGTATTGATTCCAGAGAACCAAAACCAGTCACCAAAAAACGAAAGCCAGGGAATGGCGGGTTTAATGTTGTACTAACCCGGAAGACCTTTAATGCAGTCAAGGATTACCTGAGAAAGCTGGTGCAATGCCTCAATCTTGAAGTCAGACTGTGCGGTGAATACGGTACCGATGATCCGGCCCTAACCGGTTTCATATGCGGCTTGATTGCAGTGCTGGCGGATGGATTACCCAACTTGCACCTGAACCCAAACTTCATGGAAAGATCACTGGAGATGGAAGGGGAATTTAAGGGAAGATTCTATCCCATCGTAATACTTTGGCATACGGTATTATTCTTGCTTACATCCCCGATTCGATCTCTTTGGTGGCCGAAACTTAAGGTAAAAAATAAATTACGGGAGGTCGTTAGTAATGCTTAAGGAGAATATCGAATCCATAGCATCCCAACTGGAGAACCTGGTATCAACCAAAACCGTGGTCGGTTCCCCCATTGTCAGCGGTAATGTAACCATCATTCCTATCCTGTCGGCTTGTTTTGGGTTCGGCACCGGGGGCGGTGAGGGCAACGAAAAATCCGGGAGTCAAGGTAAAGGATATGGTGGCGGTGGTGGAGCCAAGGTCGATCCAACTGCGATGGTAGTGATTCAGGATGGTGAGGTAAAGGTATACTCTCTGGGGAAGAAAGGCAACCTGGAAAAGCTGGCCGAGCTCATCCCAACTGTAATGGAAAACGTAAAGAAGAACGGCAAGTGTGAAGAGTGATATATTGAAATCAGCCTGGAGTCCCGCGATATCTGCATACAAAGCAACACCACTCTGCCCATTTGATTAGGGGCAGAGCGGTGTTTTTAAATTAGCATGCTCACAAATTATTAACTCAACTTTCGCAGT
>DCTH01000010.1:0-5548 GCA_002329495.1 Syntrophothermus sp. UBA1445
TGAGGATTAATCTGGATGTTATTGGCCTTGAGGACTTCACCCACCGTTTTCTTAAACGTGTTCTGCGCTATCACTCTGTCGTCGGCTTTGATGGTTACTGATTTCTCCAAGCAGAAATAGGTGGTTATGAGGAGTATGATCACAAAAAGCCCAATTCCCCGTACCCATAATCTTCTGTCTTTGAAATCCAGTATAAACCAACCCCCCTTTCTATGGGTATCTCTAATTGTAAAAGAACACCGGAGGGTTAGTCAATTTTGTTTCCAGTTGGTTTCCCGTTTTGTAATTAATTTACATTAATAGGGCTGGCTTGTCCTTGGTTGTTTGACCAATTTCTGGTTGTGAAAGGCATGGCGACGGGGGAACACCCCCGTCACCCCGGTCCCCGAGCTATACTCCGAAAAGCTTATGGACGTTGTAGGTGGTTATGTAGGCTACTTCCTGGAGACTTTTTTGGTGGATCTCGGCCAGTTTTTTGGTGGTTTCCCAGACATATAAGGGTTCGTTTCTTTGGCCCCGGTGCGATTGCGGGGTAAGATAGGGGCAGTCAGTCTCCACCAGAACTCTGTCAAGTGGTATACGCGCCGCTACCTCCACCGTCTTCTTGGCATTACTGTATGTCAGGGGACCGGCAAAGGAAATCATGAACCCTTGTTTCATCAGCTCAATCGCCAGAGGCAGATGGCCGGAATAGCAGTGCATGATTCCACCGTTTGATCCGGCTTTTTCCTGCTTGATTATCGATAAGACCTCATCATGGGCATCCCGGTCGTGGATAACAATAGGTTTGCCCAATTTCTTGGCCAGATTGATCTGAGCTCGAAAGCCCTGTTTCTGCTCCTCGGGTGAAGACAGGTTGCGATAGTAATCAAGCCCCATTTCACCAATGGCCACAACCCTGGGATCCCGGCCCAGTTCCCATATTTCGGCCAGCACCCGGTCATCAATGGTTTTGGCATCATGGGGATGCACCCCTACTACCGCCCGGATCTCCCGGTAACGGCGGGTCAGCTCTACCGCCGCTCGGGAGGATTCGAGATCATACCCGATGCAGATTATCATTTCCAGACCGCCCGTAAGGGCTCTTTCTATGACCTGATCCACATCTTCCGCAAAACGAGGATCCTGAAGGTGGGCATGGGAATCTATGACAGTAACCGGAGCTGAATCCTGTCTCATCTCACGCGGCTCCCTGATGGAAAGTCCGGAGCAAGGGTCAGCACTTCCAGTTGTTCTCCCTCATGAGCTGCCAGTATCATGCCTTCAGACATGACCCCGCGCAGTTTGGAGGGTTTAAGATTGGCCACCAGGACTACCTTCTTGCCCACCAGTTCTTCGGGAGTGTACCATTGGGCTATTCCCGACACTACTGTTCTCTCCTCGTCCCCTACTTGCAGGGTCAAGATCAACAACTTATCGGCCTTTTTCATCTTTTCAGCAGCTTTGACTTCCGCCACCCTGAGATCCATGCGGGCAAATTCCTCGATAGAAATAAACGTGCTTTCTTCCTTTTCTTTGGTTGCTTCGACTACTGGCTCATCCATAGTTTTTTCCTCCTTGTTTGCTGCAGCTCCGGGACGTTGTCCGCTTTCCACTCGGGGGAACAGGTTCTCTTTCTTGTGAACACGACCGCCCGGGACAATTTGGCCCCACTCCTTGGCTTCATCCCAGGTAATCTGATTCGGGTCCTTAAAAAAAGCAAACTGCTCATTTATCCGTGTTGGCAGGGTTGGCATAAATGGTGCGGTCACTATGGTTATTACCCGGATAGCCTCTACCAGGTTATTTATAACCGTTGCCAGCCGGCCCTGTGAGGCCTCTTCCCGGGCCAAAACCCAGGGTGCAGTTTCATCTATATACTTGTTGGCGCGGTTCACCAGGCGCCAGATAGCCCCCAATGCGGACGAATAATCAATCCGGTCCAGTTGCCTTTCGCATTCCAGGACTGCTTCGAGGGCCGTCTTCTTTAAATCCGCGTCCAGATCATTCGGTTCAACGGAAGCCGGGACGATGCCATCAAAATACCTCTCAGCCATGGCCGCCGTACGGCTGACCAGGTTCCCCAGGTCATTGGCCAGTTCGGCATTGATTCGAGTTACCAGCATGTCCTCCGAATAATAGCCATCCATGCCAAAGGTCAGTTCTTTAAGAAGGTAATAACGAACCGCGTCGACCCCGTATTTGTCGATAAGCACCAGGGGATCGATCACATTCCCCTTGGACTTTGACATCTTGCCGCCTTCCAGCATGAGCCAGCCGTGGCCGAAGACCTGTTTGGGAAGGGGCAGATCGGCCGCCATCAGTATAATCGGCCATATCACAGTGTGAAATCTGACAATATCTTTGCCTACCAGGTGCACGTCGCAGGGCCAGTAACGCTCAAACTTCTCCTGATCCACCCCGAAACCGATGGCCGTGAGATAATTGGTCAACGCATCGAACCATACGTAGACCACGTGGCCTTTTTCAAACGGCACCGGTATCCCCCATTGGAAGGTGGTACGGGAAACACAAAGATCCTCCAGCCCGCCCTTGATGAAGTTCAACATCTCATTGCGGCGTGACTCCGGTTGAATGAACTCCGGATGTTCTTCAATATGCTTCAAAAGCCGGTCCTGGTATTTGGACATGGCAAAGAAATAGCTCTCCTCGCTCATCAACTCCACCGGGCGATCACAATCCGGGCACTTTCCATCGACTAGCTGGCGTTCAGTCCAGAAGGCCTCGCAAGGAGTACAGTACCACCCTTCATAGACCGACTTGTATATATCCCCCTTGTCAAATATGGTCTTGAAGATCTCCTGTACCGCTTTTTCGTGGCGGGGTTCAGTGGTTCGGATAAAATCATCATTGGTGATAAGCATTTTTTCCCACAGAACTCTGATGTTGGCCACGATCCTATCAACATAGGCCCGAGGCTCCATCCCTTTTTCCCGGGCCACCCGCTCTATCTTTTGCCCATGTTCATCGGTACCAGTCAGATAGTATACATCATAACCCTGCATTCGTTTGAAACGTGCGCTGCAATCAGCAGCCACCGTCGTATATGCATGCCCGATATGTAGGTTATCGCTGGGATAATAAATCGGTGTCGTAATGTAAAATGGTTTTTTGTTGGTCAATATAAGCCGCCTCCAGTCTGTTTATCGGTCTTGACTCCATTTACCCCAAGACCCGCTCCCTGAAGGTAAATGATGGAGCAATCAGAGAAACCAATCGGGTAAAAAGAATCGAAAATAGGATAAATCCCCCTAACATAGTTTGCCCTAACCACGTCGAAAAATAAAGTCCATTAACAACAAAGGTATATTCAGCCACTAATACCCAAATAGCTGTCCATTTTTGTTGAAAAAAGGCTTGACTATTTATCCCAGCCTTGGTATCCTTTATCTGACACTAGAACTCAGATTTTGTAGATAAAGGAGGTTTATAGCATGATGAAGTCAACGGGCGTTGTCCGCAAGGTGGACGAGCTGGGCAGAATCGTGATTCCCATAGAACTCAGAAGAACCATGGGAATCGAAGAGAAGGATGCTCTCGAAATCTACGTGGACAATGAAAAGATCATCCTGAAGAAGTACGAACCTGCGTGTATTTTCTGCGGAAATGCCGAAGATGTTCAGAACTACAAAGGGAAAAACATATGCACTCATTGTCTTACTGAAATCGCGAAAGCGGTTGGGTAAACCATTACTTATCTAACAACTGCACAATCCTATTATATATGTCGGATTTTTTTACTCCATACTCTCGGGCCTTTTGCGAAAGGGCCTCTTTTTTTTGCATTCCCTGCTCGAGGAGGTCGATTACTTCATCACATATCTGATCCAGATCTGGCTGGCCTTCTTCCATAAACCCCTCTGCAACTATGGTGATCTCACCTCGGGGGGCATTCTCTTCATAATAACTTATCACTTCGGTTATCAAGCCCCGCTTTACCTCCTCATGGATCTTGGTCAGTTCGCGTACCACCGCCACGGTACGGTTTCCCCATACCTGTTCCATATCCTGTAACAGCGACAACAGACGACGCGGGGACTCATAGAAGACCAGGGTCCGTTCTTCCTTCGCCAGGCGTTGTAAAGCCTTCCTGCGCTGACCAGCCCGGGGAGGAAGGAATCCCTCAAAAACGAAGGAACGGCTGTCCATGCCGGAAACCACCAGGGCAGAAATCAGGGCGGAGGGCCCTGGGATCACCTCGACTTTGATCCCCTCGCTCCACGCCCGCTCAATCAGCAGATGCCCGGGATCAGAAATCCCCGGCGTGCCTGCGTCAGAAACCAGAGCTATATTCTCACCGCTTTTCAATCTCGCTATCAGGGTGTCCTCTCGTCCACGCTGGTTGTGTTGAAAGTAGCTTATGGTCGGTTTCCTTATCTGGTAGTGATTAAGCAGTATTTGCGTATGCCGGGTGTCCTCGCACGCAATCAGGTCAACCTCATTCAGAATCCTGATCAGCCGGTAACTTGCATCCTCCAGGTTACCTATCGGGGTTGCACATATGTATAAGGTTCCCAAACCTGCTTAAACCTCCAATCCGTCAAAATACCAAAGCTCCGATGCCGCCCCAGGTGAAATTCTTTTACCGGTTTGCCCCAGCTCAGTCTGAACCCGTCGGATCATCAGAATAAATCTTCAGTATTTCTTTAGTATAGTTCCCGTCGGACTCATAAACTACCAGGGGAGGGTGTACCCTTAACCCGGCTTTGGACCCCTTAACCGCTTCCACTAACACCAGATTGGCATCCCGGTGGTGATATGGGTGGATAAACTGAATTCTCGTCAGATTAAGGTTCCTGCCAGTACAGAGGGATCCGATTTCCATTACTCGTTCGGCACGGTGAATCATTACCATTCGTCCCCGGGGAGCAAGCCAACCCCGGGCGGTCTCGACGTAATCCTCCAGGGTGGCATTGACCTCATGCCGGGCTATGAATTTCTCCTGATTAGGGCTGGGTTTCCCCTCTCCCGGACGCCAGAACGGCGGATTGGTCACTACCAGATTAAACCTTCTTTTCCCTAAAAGGACCTCCGCCTGGCGAAGGTCCCCGTTTATAATCTCGATATTGTTGGTCAAACCGTTTAATTCGGTACTTCGTCGGGCGCGGTCTGCCAGTTCCGGCTGAATCTCCAACCCGGTAACCCTGCAGGACGGCTCTCGTCCTACCAGGAGGAATGATATCACCCCGCTGCCGCAGCCAAGGTCCAAAACCTTATCTCCCGGCCGGACCCCGGCAAAGTGGGCCCGNNNTCCATCGAAAAACGATACCCGCTGCGATCCTGAATAACCTGCATTCCGTTTCGCACCAGGTCGTCCAGAGTTTCCCCCGGGTTCAGATTCACTTGCTTTCCAGGATGTTCACGCAAAACAGGCATTCCCCTTCATCACGGACCTGTCCAAAGGCCACCGGGCAGATATGATATCCCTCAGTGTAAAGGCGACCCATGTTCTCATAGCTTTCCGCCCCCAGCACAAAAGGTGCAGGGCGGGGGGGAGGTGCCGGAGCGATATTAAGATGCCGTTCCAATTCCATTACTCGCTCCTTAA
>DCTH01000010.1:5585-5733 GCA_002329495.1 Syntrophothermus sp. UBA1445
TTCCCGAAATCTTGGTGGGATTCAAGGACAGGTTCTGGTCTTTGGCCATACGTATGGAAACCGGCTCAAAATCACCCAAAAAGCTGGTACAGCAGAGTACCCGTCCACACGAACCGATGCCGCCCAGCATTTTGGCCTCGTCCCGCAC
>DCTH01000178.1:0-1123 GCA_002329495.1 Syntrophothermus sp. UBA1445
CGGGGTAAGCATGGCCCAGGGCACAGACCGCAATCCCCGCCATAAAATCCAGGTACTTCTTACCTTCGGCATCCCAGGCCCAGCAGCCCTGACCTTTAACCAGGGCCACAGGACTGCGGCCATAGGTGTTCATCACGTATTGTTGGCCTTTATCAATGATTGTCTGGTTACTCAAGTAAAAACCCCCTCTTCATACACCGGCCGTTTCCTGACGGCCCGGTCTCCTCTGCCAGCCACGGTCGTTTCACCCGGGAAAACTTTTACCCCTGGACGACCATGGTTCCGCTCCCCTGGTCAGTCAAGACCTCCAACAGTATGGAGTGGGGAACCCGCCCATCCACAATGTGGGTGCGGGCCACCCCGTGTTCCAGGGCATGCATACAGCACTCCACCTTGGGGATCATTCCCCCGCTGATTATCCCCATGTCTATCAGATCAGGTATCTCCGATACCTTTATACTGGAGATCAAGGTGGACGGATCACTGGGATCAGTCAAAACCCCGGGGACATCAGTCAACAGGATCAGCTTGTCGGCCCCCAGGGCCACCGCAATCTTGCTGGCGACATGATCAGCGTTGATGTTGTAGGTTATGCCATTCTGCCCCATGCCGATGGGAGCGATTACCGGAATATACCCGGCCTCCACCAGGGGCTTTAAGACGCAGGGGTTGATCTGGGTAACCTCGCCCACACACCCCANNCCTCGGCACCGTTCATCTGCACGGCCTGGATCAGGGAGCCATCCTTGCCGGACAGCCCGATCGCCTTGCCCCCGCAATCGTTAATTCCGGCGACGATCTGCTTGTTGATCTTGCCGACCAGGACCATCTCCACGACTTCCATAACCTCAGGATCAGTCACCCGGAGCCCCTTGACAAACCTGGTCTTGATCCCAAGCCGGTTCAGCATGTTGGTAATCCCAGGCCCTCCGCCATGGATCACCACCGGGTTCATGCCAACGTATTTCATCAGCACCAGATCCTGCATCACTGCGTTCTGCAGTTCCGGGCTCCCCATAGCCGAACCCCCGTACTTCACAACCACGGTACGGCCGTAAAACGCCTTTATGTATGGCAGTGCCTCAACTAGAATCTGGGCCTTTTCGTGTACCGAAGCCATTTT
>DCTH01000178.1:1139-5786 GCA_002329495.1 Syntrophothermus sp. UBA1445
TCAGGTCGCATCCCCAGGCGGTCGCCTGACCAGGGCCCTGGTTAAGCGCCAGTTTTATCCTGACCACCTCCCCGGCCAGGTCTTCCCGGGCCAGGTCCTCATCAAACGGCAGTCCGCTCCCGTTCTGGGCCACCTGCTGCCGGCCCAGCCAGATATCGGTGGTGTCGGGATTGAAATCCGCCCCTGAATAACCAGCCGCACAGATTATACGTCCCCAGTTGGCATCCTGCCCGTAAACGGCAGCTTTAAAAAGGTTCGATGCGACGATGGCCCGGGCCATAATCCTCGCATCCTCGTCACTCTTGGCCTTGGTTACCTCCACCTCGATCAAGCGCGTGGCCCCTTCCCCGTCCCGGGCGATCATTTTGGCCAGGGCGATTGTCACCTGATCCAGGGCCTGTTTGAACACCAGGTAACCCTCGGAAGCAGTGCTGTCAATAAGCTCATTTTGAGCCTGGCCATTGGCCATTATCAGGGCCATATCATTGGTAGAGGTATCGCCGTCAACACTGATCATATTGAACGAAATGGCGGTTGAATCGCGCAAAGCCTCTTGCAGACACTCACGGGTTATCGCCGCGTCAGTGGTGATAAAGACCAGCATGGTCGCCATATTGGGGTGGATCATCCCCGAGCCCTTGGCCATCGCTCCAATCCTGATGGTCCGGCCTGCGATTTCAAACTCAGCCCCGGCCAGCTTGGGATAGGTATCGGTGGTCATAATCGCTGTCGAAGCGTCAACACCCCCGTCAGGAGACAGGCTGCCACAGGCCGCTTTAATCCCCTTGGCGATCCGGTCCATGGGGAGGTTTACCCCGATTACTCCGGTCGAGGCCACCAGAACCTCGGTGGGTTTCAAATTCAGTTCCCCGGCCACCAGCCCGGCCATCTGCAGAGTATCCTCTTCCCCCCGGGCACCAGTGCAGGCATTGGCATTACCGGCGTTCACCACTAAAGCCCGCACCGGACCGTTCACCACCACCCGGCGGCTGTGACCCACACAGGCCGCCTGCACCTTATTGGTGGTAAAGACCCCGGCCGCCTGGCAGGGAAACTCCGAGTACACCACCGCCAGGTCTTTGGTCTGCTTCTTTATACAAGCCTCAACCCCCGAGGCCAGAAAACCCCGGGGAAATGTTATCCCCTTTTGCAGTACCTGCATAACATGAATCCCCCTCTTAACATCCCTCTAATTTAGCGTTCCCCAAATCATTGATCCTCTACGGGTAAATACCCGGGTTTTTCAGCGCCTCTGACTCGCTCAGGCCGAAGAGCAGGTTAAAGTTCTGCACCGCCTGACCGGCCGCACCCTTGGTCAGGTTATCAATCGCGCTGATTACAATAACCCGGCCATCATCCGGATTGACATGAACCCCGATATGGACGTAATTGCTGCCGTAAACCCATCGGGTCTGGGGGTAGGTACCGGCAGGCAGCACCTTGACGAACCTCTCATCCCGGTAGGAATCCTCCAGGGCAGCCCGGATCTTCTCCGGTGCGCTCCCCGGGGTCAGCTCAGCATAGGCGGTAGTAAGGATGCCCCGGCTCATCGGCACCAGATGCGGGGTAAAGGTGATGGCCACCTTACCCCCGGCAGCCACGCTCAATTCCTGTTCAATCTCCGGGGCATGCCGATGGGTCCCGACCCCATAAGCCTTGAAGCCCTCGTTTACCTCACAGAAGTGAGTGTTCCGGCTCAGGCCCCGACCGGCCCCCGAGACCCCCGACTTGGAATCCACTATGATCCCCCGGGTGGAAATCAACCCGGCTCGCAAAAGTGGTGCCAGGCCCAGGATCGCTCCGGTGGGAAAACACCCGGGATTGGCAATAACCCGCGCCCCCTTGATCTGGTCCCGGTATATCTCTGGAATCCCGTAAACCGCCTCGGCCAGAAGGTCCGGGCGCTCGTGTTCTAGATGGTAATGCTTCTTATAGGTCCCTACATCCTTCAGCCGGAAATCTGCGCCCAGATCCACACATTTGATACCGCTCTCTGCCAGTTCCGCCACAATCGGCACGGAAAGCCCGTGAGGCAGAGCCAGAAAGGCTGCCTCGGCCTGCAATTTTATCTTTCCAAGATCAGTCTCCTGCAGGGTGATATCAACCAGGCCGGTCAGACTGGGATAGATCTCAGAAATACTCTGTCCGACGTTATCAACACTGGTAATTGCCACCAGCTCTACCTCTTCATGAATGGAGAGAATCCTGACCAGGTCGGCCGCAGCGTAGCCATCCCCGATTATTGCAACTCTAATCATGTCGTACGCCTCCCGAATGTGCTATTTAATAATTATACGGACCAATGCATAATTTTGCAATGAAATTTTTCCCGTTCCCTGATTTCTTTTAACCTCAAGTATACCCCGGAAAGTTTTTCTGTCACAGAACTTATTTTGGGGACACCATACTAAATTATTTGCCGCCATGACGGCAAATAATTTAGTATGGTGTCCCCAAAATACCTAAACAGTCAGCACTATTTCAGGGAAAGCTTGATTCTTTTAACTATCCCATAATACCAGGATAGACAGGCCCGCGATTCCTGGCAAGGATTTACTCCATCAAAAAGCCAACCCCGGAGGGTTTCTCCGGGGTAAAAGCTCGGCGAACGAATTAAAAGCTTACTTCCATGTCTGCTGGTAATTCTACCAGAGTACCTTATTGAGTTAATCAGCAGTTATGTTGAAAACAGGAAAATGGATTACTTCTCCTGGAACGTCGGCTTTCTCTTTTCAACGAAGGCCGTCATTCCTTCTTTTTTATCCTCGGTGGAGAAGCTTACTGCCAGGAGGTCCTGCTCAATCAACTGACCTCTGTCAATGTCCACCTGCAGTCCTTCGTTGATTGCCTGTTTGGCAAAACGGACTGCCAGCGGTGCATTGGAGGCAATCTTCAAAGCCAGTTTCTTGACCTCATCCATAAGCTGATCCGCAGGTACCACGCTGTTTACCAGCCCAATCTGCAGGGCTTTGTTGGCATCGATCATGTTACCGCTATAGATCAGTTCCTTAGCCATGCCAGCTCCGATCAGGCGGGGCATTCTCTGAGTTCCGGCGAAACCCGGAATAATTCCCAGGCCAACTTCCGGCTGGCCGAATTTGGCCTTTTCCGAGGCGATTCTGATGTCACAGGCCATCGCCAGCTCACAGCCGCCACCCAGAGCGAAGCCGTTAACGGCAGCAATAACCGGTTTGAGCATCTTTTCGAGTTTGTTAAATACTCCCTGACCCAAAGCTGTGAATACTTTTCCCTCCACCGGGTTCTTGGCCAGCATGGCCACAATGTCCGCCCCGGCCACAAAGGCGTTTCCGGCGCCGGTGATAATGAGAACCTTGACCTCCTCATCCGCCTCCACCAGATCAATGGCCTGACCCAGTTCTTTCAAGGTATCGTCATTTAACGCATTAAGGGCCTTGGGCCGGTTAACCGTCAAGACCGCCAGGGGACCGTCCTTTTCTAACAACAGATTTTTAAACTCCATTCCTTCTTCCTCCTTTCTGATTCACCGCCACCGGGAAACCCGGCTATTACTTTTTGGTTATTAGTTATATTCTAACTAAAATGACCAAACCCTTCTTTTTTGTGGGTCAAAAGCGAAATTATTCGACCGCATTCGACACAATGCTCCCCCTCAAGTCCGTCCAATTTCACCCGGTATCCCTGCCTCTTCACCAGGGTGGCCTGGCAGTGAGGACATTGGGTATCATTGTCAAAGCCAGCCATATTGCCAACATACACATATTGCAGGTGTTTTTGGGCAGCTTCACGGGCTGTTTTCATGGTTGTGTGAGGGGTGGGGGGGAGATTCATCTTGTACGCCGGGTAATAGGCAGAAAGGTGCAACGGGATCATAGGATTTATACCCGCAACCCACTGCGCCAGCGCTTCGATCTCCTCCGGGCTGTCATTCAGTCCGGTAATCAGGAGAGTGGTAACCTCCACATGGGTGTTGCCGGCACAGAGCTTAATAGTCTCTTTAACCGGTTCCAGACGTCCATGACAGTTGGTGCGGTAGTACTTTTCGGAAAAGGACTTGAGATCAATGTTCATGGCGTCTATATAGGGAAGGATCTTTTCCAGGGGTTCCGGATTGATATACCCGTTGGTTACCAGGACGTTTCTGAATCCTCCATCCCGGATAACCGGTAGCGTGTCCCGCAGGTATTCGTACCACATCAGAGGCTCCGAGTAGGTGTAGGCCACTCCGATGGAGCCCCGCGACCTGCACTCTTCTGCCATACTCAGGAGATCCAGCGGGGAAAAGAATCTGGTGGGCGGGTCCTCGTGAGCGATCTGGTAATTCTGGCAGAAACCGCAGGAGAAGTTGCAGCCCACGGTCCCGACCGAAAGTATGTTATGGCCGGGATAGAAGTGATAGAGCGGCTTTTTCTCAATCGGGTCCNNTAGATTAACCCTAACCCGGCAGACCCCTCTTTTCCCGGGCTTTATCCGGCAGTTCTGGGGGCAGACCTCACACCGGACCCCTCCATCCTCCAATTTGCGGTAATAAGCGACCTCGGCTTTCATCAGTAGAACCGTTTCACCTCGAATCGTTCCAGGTCCACCTTGGTACCCGGCCTGATCCCGGCCTTTTGCATGGCTATTTCCACCTGTTCTTCGGGGGTGTCAATCCCCTCCAGGTCCGGG
>DCTH01000081.1 GCA_002329495.1 Syntrophothermus sp. UBA1445
TATGCAGTTTTTCGCGGTACATATAGTTATCGGCCTCAATCAGTACCTGACGGAGAGTCCGGTCCGGATTCTCGCGGGCTGAATAGCCGATTGACATTCTGAGCGGTACCTCCGGGTTTGCCGCGTTATACTCGTTAATTGTACGGCGGAGCCTTCTGCAGGCATCGCGGGTGGTTCTATGGGAACCGCCGGGAAGGAGGACAGCAAATTCATCCCCACCTATTCGGGCTACCACATCTCCGGTACGGAAGCAACTCCTGAGCAGTCTGGCAGTTTCGGTGAGCAAGGTGTCGCCTACGATGTGTCCCATAGAATCATTGATCAACTTCAACCCGTCCAGATCGCACATAATTACGCCTACCGGCTCAAAACGGTTACTATCCAGGCGCAACATCTCAGCCTCAAAAAAGGCACGATTATGTAAACCGGTGAGGGCGTCATGCAGGCTGAGGAGCTTAAGATTATCCTCCAGTATCTTGCGATCAGTGATGTCACGGCCAACTGATTGATACTCTACGATGTGACCGGTTCCATCAGTGATCGCCCTTATATTCCACTGAACCCAGCGCAGTTCACCGTTTGGCAGCATGATACGATGTTCAATGGTATGAGAGGGCTGCTGTTTATTCAATTTTTCATATGAGGATATAGCCATATCCCGATCAACCGGGGGTATAAACGATAATACCTTTTTGCCGACAATCCCATCGCGATTTTCATTCAGGTACTGACAGACTGCCTCGTTTACAAAGGTCGCGGTTCCGTCCAATCCGATGCGAACGATCAAATCGTTTTGATCTTCGACGATAACCCGGTATCGTTCCTCGCTGATTTTTAAGGCTTCCTGCGCCAGGTAGCTTCTGGTGATATCGATTATGTTGCCATGCAGAACCGGCTCACCCCAAAAGCGGTTGATTGATGCCATTGCCTCTATATATAACGGGGCACCATCTTTTCTTAAACCGCGAAGGGTACATACTACAGACTTGGCCGATTGATCCGAGAGGCTTGCCAGGGCTTCTTGGGTCGCCAGTTCACGACTGTCCTGATGGATCAGATCGAGATACGAATTAAGATTGAGGATTTCCTCAACGGTGTAGCCAAAGATTTCCGCCAATCGCTGGTTAACATACAGGAATTTGTCATTCTGAATTATATAATAGCCAGTCAACGATTGTTCAATAAGAAAACGATGGAGATGATATATCTGTTTCAGTATCCCGCGGGGTTGTCGGTTATTCTCCGTCAGACTTTTTCGGAGCATATTAAGTCGATTAAAAAAAGTTGATTTATCTGTCATTAAAGCGCTTCCTGTATCGCAATCCGTAAAATGAAACAACCGCGATTTTTATCGAACTGATGTATATTTAATTATCGTACTAATTAGGGTTTTCTTTAATGATTATTGTTTTCCAAACATGTCTAGAAAAGGTGAGGGAGTTTTTTCTTGATACGGCCCAGATTGTGATTGGCCTGGCGAATCACCGCATCCCGGTCCATGGTGGTTAATACTCCGTTCTCATATACGATACGGCCATCCACTACGGTTAGGGTTACGTCACTGGCTTTGGCCCGATAAACCAGCTGGCCATAAATGTCGGTGTCATCCCGGGGCATGCAATGAATCCCCTCCAGATTGACCATGGCCAGATCAGCTTTCTTCCCCAATTCCAGGGAACCGATTTCCTTATCCAATCCCATGGCCCGCGCCCCTCCCAGGGTCGCCAGTTCCAAAACAACCCGGGCCGGCATGGAGGTTGGCCCGTACCGGGGTTTGTGAATCAGGGCGGCCAATCGCATCTCCATGAAAGGATCCAGATTGTTATTGCAGGGTGCACCATCGGCTCCCAGCGATATTGGAACTCCCGCTTCCAGCATGCCGGGTACAGGGGCAATCCCGGAAGCCAGTTTTAGGTTGGAAGAAGGGCAGTGGACTACATTAGTTGCACTTTGAGAAAGCAGGGTAATCTCCTCATCATTTACCCATACACAGTGAGCCAGAACCAGGTTACTACCGGTCAATCCCAGGTGGTTCAGATAAGTGACATTATCCATTCCCTGTTCTGAACGGACCAGGGCCACCTCTGACCGGTTTTCCGAGGCATGGGTGTGAATTCGGACCCCGTACCTTGCGGCCAGGTCTCGAACCTCGGCAAGCAACTGCTTGCTGCAGGATACGGCAAACCGGGGGGTGAAGGCATAGTGCAAACGCCCGTCACCACTGCCATGCCATTTATTCAGCAGATCAACACTCTCCTGCAGGGAATCACTGGTTCTTTCTATCAGGCTTTCAGGGATTCCCTCTCCCTTGTCGATCATGCATTTGCCACTGACGGCCCGTATCCCTGATTCAATAATGGCCTGGAAAGCAGCCTCGGTGTAATGAACACTTTCCATGTCGATTATGGCGGTGGTGCCGCCCTGGAAAAGCTCTCCGATGCCCAGCATGGCCGAACAGTATATAGTTTCGGGGTCGTGGGCACCTTCCAGAGGAAGAATCCGGGTAGTAAGCCAGTCCAGGAGTTCCAGGTCATCAGCTTGACCTCGAAACAGCGTCTGACACAGGTGTACATGAGCCTGTATCAGACCCGGAATCAGCACCTGTCCCCGGGCATCGATTACCCGTTCGACCTCAGATTCAGGGTCGACCTCACCAATGGATACGATGCGGTCCCCATCAATCAACAGGCTGCCCCGCAGGATCTCCCGGTTCTTATTCANNGACTATTACGGCGTTCTTAATAAGGAGTGAACCAAGAGGGCGTGAAATCTTATTCATTTACCACGCTACCCCCTTTACAGAATCTGAAAGCATTCGCAGTATTCGCCTTCACCAGTCATAATTCCACGGTAGCGATTGAGACCCTGGATGGCCTGGTCGAGGCGGAAATTCGCCAGCTGTGATTGGTGGAGGTTCAGAGCGGCCAGCTTCTTTTCCATATAGGGAGTAATGTCCACGGCTCGCGAAAATTGCTGAAGAGGAGTCCAGACCTCATAAGCCAATGCCATAGCGACCTGCCAGGGATCACCCTGACACTCTTGAAACCAGGGCCCTCCTGCCCTGCCTTTGGCTTCAGCTACCAATTCATAAGTGACCCGGTGATCCTTGTGGCCATCATGCAGATGCGGAAGATAAATCAGTTCCGGTTTTCTATCCCTGATAAGGTTGATTATGGCCACCAGGTTTTTCTGATCGTAGGCCAGATAACCATCAGGATTCCTCAGGAAAACCAGGTCAGTTATTCCCAACAGGGAACACGAACTGTGCGCTTCCTCTTCTCTGATGGGACCGAGTTGTTCTTTCGGGATATGGTGGCTTCCGGCATCACCCGAGGTCATATAGACCACCGTTATCTGATCGCCGGATTCAATATGACCGATCATGGTACCGCCGCAACCCAGAATCTCATCATCGGGATGAGGTGCAAAAACTATGATCCTCAATTATTATCCCCCTTCCTCGTCAGGGCTTAATCGCCAAACGGCCAATCAAATCCCTGCCGGTTAATGGCCGGATGGTTAAAAACTTCTCGCTGTAATGAGGTTTATCCTCCCCGGCTACCTATATATGACAATTGCCCTCCTGTAACACTCAGCAAGATTGGCAGTGTGTTGACACTTCAGTATATGTGCGGATTAATTGCGGGGTACAAAATTACGGAAATAAAGAAGCCACAGCATTACGGCTTAGGTTTCATAGATCCTGGCAGGGCTCTTCATTTTGAGAGAAGATTAAGAGGAGAACGGGGGCAATCACGTAGATACTGGTGGTGGCCGCAGCAACGATTCCTGAATCATTGACAATCAGTCCCACGACCGCACCGAGCAGGATTCCGGAAAAACCATGAAAAAGGTGGGGACAGTCGGTTTTCAAACGGGACATGGCTCCTGACGGGCGATAGATCAGTATTACCAGAGCCGCCAGAATCGCCAAAAATACCCGACTCCAGATGGTGTACCGCATAAGCTTAAGATTCATGCTGGCCTTGCGGAAAATGATAGTTACGGCCTCCTGCCAACCGCCCGACAGGATCTGGTTGGCTGCCCGGCCGATATGGGACTGCAGTTCAGGGGGACGGTTCAGGTCAAATATGGTTATTCCCAGGACTGCGACCCCAACTAATGATACTACCAGTAAAAGATTGCGCACACTGATGCGGATATCGCTTAAGAGCATCAGGGTTACCAGAAAAGCTGCCGGAGCTGTCAAAACCCCGTCGGTGTTGGCTCCCAACCCCGGAGCTGATATGATGAGGGCCTGAGATGCCAGAAATAAACCAAGGAGCCACAATACCCATTTATGATGCCAGGTATGATAAACCGCGGCACTGAGCAGAATGGCACATCCGATCATAACTCCCATGTACTCGTTGCCAACACCGTAGTAGCGGGCGCCGGCCATGGGATCATAACCCAGGACTGATGATTTGATCATGGTGGCCCCGGTCAGAAGATCAACATCAAGCGCCAACAAGGTAATCAGGGTTATAATAACAAATGCCTTAAAGTAATGGCCCCGAAAGCCAACACTTAACCCCAGGGTCAGCAGCAGAGCAGCAGCTATCGCCACTACCCCATACCACCAGTCAAAGGGCAGGCTTATTCTGCTCAGCGGGAGAAATACCAGAGGGAATACCCCCATGGCGAGTATAAACGGTGGCAACCATTGGACTTTCTTTCTAAACACGGCCAGGAACAAAAGGGCCAGGGCAATAACTATGATCTGAAAGGCCACATAGCCTTTGACCAGAGGGGTTCGCAGGCGATTGGTCAAAGCGGTCGATGCGGACAGGGTCTGAGCCCGGTCCAGAGCATCGAGCCCGTCAGAAGTTTTGGACATAATCGGCTGTCCGATCATGTTAATACCAAATTCCTTTATGCCCATCAAGGATAATATGGTCGGGGCAATATCGGTGTTGGCCACCACAAAATCCCGGCGGGTGGAACCGGAGGTGAGAAAACCATGGTATCCCGGACCGTAAACCACCAGCGGGGTGAAGGAGTCTTTGGAATCCAATTGCCGTTTGGCCGGAGAAGGGGAGATAATCATCAAAAAATCATCAGGAGACATCCCTTTTTTTACTTCACCGACAAACTGGTCAATGTTGTTCAGCAGACGGGTTCGTTCCGCCTGCACAATTTCAGGGAAAGCAACGGGAGCCTTTTCCAAACGGGCCAGATCCGACAGCTCAATAACGAATACATCTGCATCTGCCTTATAGTGGGTAACCTCCTGGAGCAGAAAACGGTAATTGGTCTCAAAGCCTAACAGGCCGGTTGAAGGGACGGTTGTCTGGAGGGATATGTTCCCCAAAGGAACCCGGCCGGAAGCATCCATAGCGATGGCCATGGAGGAGCGGGCTCTGGTATCTGCTGTGTACCCGGTATCCCCATTCCCCAGGATGCACACCTTAAAGCCATGTACTCCCAGGGTCTCACCGAGTGAACCCAACCGGGTATTGGTACTTTCTTTTTCCATACCAGCCAATAGAGCCGGGAGACTGATGAGCACACATTCATATGCACCTGTTTCATAGCCGGTTAAGGCCTGGTATGTTTCCGCAGCCGACCGGTGGGTGCCTTGCACTGTCTCATCCACATTGTAGCCGACAATTCCGGGGATGAATGATTTGGCCAGGTTGCCGGCACCAATAGTCAATACGCCATTCTCTGTGGTATTGCTGCCCAGTGTACGGTTGCTGACCAGTCCGACCGCACCATCTCGCGCCAGGGCAGCGATATTTGGGGTGGTCGCCNNTGGAGCAGCCCCAACTGGTCCCGGGGTTAGCAGGAGCATGATCAGTGCGATTATCGCGGAGAGGAACTTCACTCTCAAACTTCCCTTTTATCTAAATAATACACCGGAACACCAGTAAAAATTGCCAGACATCGGGCTGTCTATCAGTCTACTATAATGAAGGCCAGTTTCACAACCGGTTACTGCCAGTTTTCAGGCCGAACCGGGTGACCTCTTTATGGTTTAATCCACCAGAAGCAAAAAGGATGCTCCGGGAGGCGCACCCTCTAACCGCGACACCAGTCTATTACTCTGGTCGTCAGCAATTATTCGTTCTCTTTAACCCATTTACCTGCTGTTTCTTCGCTGTCACTGCAGTTACCGGCCTTTCCGGAATCACCTGCAATGCGGCAGCAAAGTTTCCCGGCACTACTCATATCGAAGCGCGTTAATCGGGTCCAGGCGGGAAGCCTTCATGGCGGGATATACTCCGAATATCAGTCCGACCAGACTGGACACCCCTACTGCCAATACGATGGTACTGCTGGTTACGATGGGGGTAAAACCGAGATAGACTTCACTGATTTCCCCAATTAATATGCCAAACCCGATGCCCAGGATTCCTCCGGTGAGGGTCAACAAAACCGCCTCAATCAAGAACTGGTTTAGTATATCAACAGTGCGGGCACCGACGGCCTTGCGCAGGCCGATTTCCCTGGTCCTTTCACTCACCGATACCAGCATGATGTTCATAATTCCGATTCCACCTACCAGAAGGGAGATGGCTGCGATACCAGCCAACAGTGAGGTCAGCATGTTGGTTATGCTGTCAACTGCCGACAGGACGTCGCCAGAGGAGATAACTGTGAAATCAGCCAGTGACGAATTGGTGATTTTGTGATTTTTCATGAGGGTTTTTCTGATTTCCCGTTTAAGAGCAGGTACCACATCCTCGTCGGTTGCCTGAACATAAATAAAATTAAAGTTTGGGGATTTAAAGGTTTCGGCAGCGGCGGTATAGGGAATATACGCCTGATTATTGGGATTAGCCAGACCCGTTTCATCGGCGGGGTTAAAAATGCCGATGACTCGATATCCGGTACCCTCTATTTCCAGGGTGTTGCCAATTGGATTTTCATTGCCGTATAACTCTTTGGCCAGTTCATTTCCCATCACCAGCACCGGTGATTTCTGATCGATGTGGTTTTGCGTAAAAAGACGGCCCTGGCGAGCGGTAAGACTGTTGATGGCAAAGTAGTCTGGTGAAACACCCAGGACCGGGAAACGTTTATCACCTGTTTTGGTTTCGGCCACCGTAGAACTGGTAATCTCTCCGGATACATACTTGATATGAGGATGCTGCTTCCGGTCAGCCAGTGAGAGCATGTCCTTTTCCGTCAGCGTTGAGGTCGACAGGGTGAATCCCCGGGTTTGCGACGGGGTCCTGGTAGGGTCGAGGGACTGAGCACCAGCAACCGCCCCCGGCAAAATCGTCAGGTTGGTAGCACCAAGGGCCAAAATGCGGTCAGATATGCTGACTCTCACACCGGCACCAAGAGACACCAGTCCGATTATCGAACCAATACCGATAACAATGCCAAGTATGGTCAGGAGGCTTCGTCCTTTATTTGCAAATATAGCCTTAAGGGATTGACCAATCAATAGCCAGATTCTCATGCGACCCTCTCAGCAATGGAGACGATTTCACCGTCCAGCAGTCTGATTGTCCGGTCGGCGTGACGGGCAATCTGTTCTTCGTGGGTGATAAGGATGATGGTGGATCCGCCGGCGTTGATCCTTCGAAATATGTCCAGAATCTCCAACGAGCGTTTACTGTCCAGGTTGCCAGTGGGTTCATCAGCCAGGATAATGGCGGGATCCATTATCAAGGCCCGGGCGATAGCAACTCGCTGCATCTGCCCACCTGACAACTGGTTACTTTTGTGATTAATGTGGTTACCCAGGCCCACCTCCTCAATCAGCTTGATGGCCCTACTCCTGGGGTTTTTGATTCTGCCGTAGATGGTGGGAAGCAGCACATTGCCCAGAACGGAAGTACGGGGCAGCAGGTTAAACTGCTGGAATACGAAGCCAAAGCGCCGGTTACGCAGGCCGGCCAGACCGCCGTCCCTGAGTTTGCTGACATCACGGCCTTCCAGGAAATACCGCCCGGTAGTGAGGCGGTCAAGCAGGCCCAGTATGTGCATCAGGGTTGACTTGCCAGAGCCCGAAGGCCCCATTATGGCCAGGAATTCACCTCTTCTTACTTCCAGATCAACATCCTTTAAAGCCACGGTATCCTCATCGCCGGTTTTATATATTTTGGAAATCCCTTTCATCTCGATGATGTATTCCATAAGCACCACTCTTTCGCCGCTTTTACCCTCAAATAGTATTTTGGATTAAAATCGGGCAACCTACTCGCAATTTTTAGACTGCCAAGGGGCACGTATTTGAAGGTTTAGGTTAGGCTTCTAAACTTTTGGTTGCACTATGAATCAGCTTGGTTTATCATTACCTTATAGATAATGTGGATCAAATTAATCCGTTTAAGGGGTGCGCGAGTTGCAGATTACCAGGCAGACCGAATACGGCTTAAAGACCCTGATTGAGCTGGCTCAGTCTCCGGAAGGCCAGTTGATTGCATCGAAAACCATATCTGAACGTCAGGGAATTCCTGAAACCTTCTTGCACAAGACCCTACAACTGCTTTCCAAGGCAGGACTGGTTATCACTCAGCGAGGGGTTCAGGGAGGAGTGAGGCTGGCTTTGCCCGCCGATAAGATAACGGTCAAGGACGTCCTGGTAGCTATAGAAGGTCCCCTGGCCATTAACGTCTGCATGACGCCTGGGTATCCCTGTGAACAGATTGAAACCTGCAAGGTGAGAAAAGTCCTGGCTAGAGCCCAGGCTGCCCTGACGGCTGAACTCAGCCGTACAACCCTGGCCGATATCATAGATGAAAGGGGAGAGGAATAGGGCGAAACAGGACTTTTTGTTTAGCCCAAAAGAGGATATAAAACATCTACTTTATCATTATATGGGGAGGTTTTTAATATGTTCTGTAATCAGTGTGAACAGACAGCAAAAGGGGTCGGCTGCACGGTTGCCGGAGTTTGTGGAAAGAAACCGGGTGTGGCTGAGCTCCAGGATCTGTTAACTTATGCTATCCGCGGCTTGAGCCGGGCCGCCTATGAGGCGCAGAAAACGGGGATTACTGACTCTCAGGTCGACCGCTTTGTAACCAAGGGGTTGTTCGCTACGCTTACCAATGTTAATTTTGATCCTCAGTCTCTGGCAGATAACATCAACCAGGCAGTGGAATTGAGACAAAATCTGCTGAGTAGGATAGGGTATTCAGGAGCGGTGGACGGATGGCAGGACGAATCCCTTCACTTCATACCGGCCGCAGACCTGGAGGGTCTATACCAGCAGGGAAAAGATGTCGGGCACTTGGGTTTCCAGGAACCTGACCCGGATATCAGGTCGCTGAAACAGATTCTGGTCTACGGTCTGAGAGGCATATCTGCCTATGCGCATCACGCCGGTGTGCTGGGACAGGAAGATCCGGCGGTCTATCAGTTTATGTACAAGGCAATGGCCAACCTGACCAATAGTTCACTGGGCCTCCAGGAATGGCTGGGCCTGGTGTTGGAATGCGGAAGCATCAACCTTCGGGCAATGGAGCTTCTGGATGCCGGAAACACTGAGACTCTGGGCCATCCGGAACCAACACCCGTAAGCCTGGGACACCTTAAGGGCAAATGCATCCTGGTGTCCGGGCATGATCTCCTGGATCTTAAGGAATTATTGATTCAGACTGAGGGCAAGGGCATCAACATCTATACCCATGGAGAGATGCTGCCAGCCCACGGTTATCCGGAGCTCAAGAAATACCAGCACCTGGTGGGGCACTACGGGACTGCCTGGCAAAATCAGAAGCAGGAGTTCAGCCAGTTCCCGGGGCCAATACTGATGACCACCAACTGTATTCAAGAGCCGAAGCCAAGCTATATGGACAGCATATTCACTACCGGTCCAGTCGCCTGGCCGGGAGTAACCCATGTCGAGAATGGGGCTTTCCAGCCGGTGATCGACAAGGCCTTTCAAATGCCGGGGTTTGATGACAACCAGGAGGGTCAGACCATACTCTGTGGATTTGCCCGCAATGCGGTTCTGGGCGTGGCAGATCAGGTAATTGAAGCGGTGAAAGGCGGCAAAATTAAACACTTCCTGCTGGTCGGCGGGTGTGATGGAGCTCGGGCAACCCGCAATTATTATACGGAAATTGCGGAAAAAGCCCCCGGTGATACCGTGATT
>DCTH01000247.1:0-169 GCA_002329495.1 Syntrophothermus sp. UBA1445
TAAACCCATTCAAATGTGAATATGTGGTACAATCCTGAGAATATTAAAGTACAAGCACTCGCCCCTAAATTTACATTTTCTGGTATTTATTTTCTTGCTTGCGCCTCCAAATTTATGGGGCATTTTGTCGAGAAAAAACTTGATCGGGGAGCGAATTCATTTCCTCCAA
>DCTH01000247.1:175-9050 GCA_002329495.1 Syntrophothermus sp. UBA1445
CCGGCAATGCGCCCGTCCTGAATTATCGGACTCCCGCTCATCCCCTGTACGATGCCTCCGGATACCGACAACAGTCTTTCATCGGTTACCTTCAAAACCATGCCCTTGCCGTTTTGACGAAAAGGATAGACCTTTTCAATCATTATATCAAAAGCCTCAATCTGGCCATCATTGATCACGGTAAGTATCTGGGCCGGACCTTTTTTTACCTGGTGGGCATAGGCCACTGGCAGGGGATGAGACAGCAGGTTGTTTTCCAGTTTACGGTCGGTAACTCCAAATACGCCGTAATAAGTGTTTTCTTCGATCTTTCCGCTAACCATGCCCTCGCGGTCAAAAACCCCGATTTTTTCCCCGGGCTGTCCCGGCCGACCCGGCTGAATGGCCTGGATCGAAGCGCTGACAATCCGTCCTTCCCTCATTTTTATCACCTGCCTGGTATCAGAGTCCACAATCACATGACCGAGTGCTGCAAAACGGTACGTCTCCGGATCCCAGACTGTTAAGGTTCCGACTCCCGCTACCCCGTCGCGCACATAGAGACCTACCCGGTAGCGCCCGGTCTCTTTGCAATAGCCAGTTTCTACGGTGAGAGTCTGCTGTTGGTTACCCCTTCTAACCAGCAACCGGGGCTTTCGTCCTTTTTGTCCCTCTTCATCAATCAGGTCTGCCAGTTCCAGCTCGGTATAAACCGTTTTACCGTTTACCTCCATAATCAGGTCCCCGACCTCGATTCCTGCCTCCCGAGCCGGGTACGTTTTTTGACCCTGCGAACCGGTAATCGGTGCAAAGCCGACCACCATAATCCCCTGCGACTGGAGCATAATGCCAATCGAGTGTCCCCCGGTCAGGAGCTGATAGGGAGGGAGCGACTCAACCCGGATTGACTTGAGCGGGATAAATCCCCAAAGCTTTACCGTCACGTTGACCTGACCGGGCCTTAAGGCCATGAGCTGGTAACCCTCATCTTCACGGTTGACGACTACCGCCTGCTGGGCCGAGGATACCGGACCACCTACTGAAATCCAGAGCTTATCCAAGATACGTTCCGGGAGGGAAAAACTGACTATCATCTGCTCCCCCACTACCAGGCGAGTAGTTTCCGGCAAACATAGAAACTGTCTTACCGGTGGGGTTAAGGATACGCCAAATAAAGTCAGGACCAGAATAAACCCCATAAGTTTACGCATACTTTCCCGTGACAAGACCCCAACTCCTAAGAGACCAGTGAATCACCCGGGGCTCTTCGACCACAAGCCCAAACCGCAAACGATATAAAGCCACTTGTATTAAGAGGCAACCAAAAAATGGATGATATCACAGGACATCGGAATGTTATGGGGTTAATTTAACCTCAAGTCAGGAGAGATATGTGGTTCGCAGGTCTGGGTTTACCTGTTATTAAAGGGGTTGATTAACATCTGGCGGGCGTGTTCGCGGGCGATGCTGTCAGCGTGGTTCCCGGCCAGCATCCGGGATAGTTCGTCAACTCGCTGTTCGAAGTTCAACTCCCGGGCCATGATGCGGGTCGTTCCGGACTCATATACCTTCTGCAACTGCTGGTGATTATCAGCCAACGAGGCGATCTGCGGGGAATGGGTTACCATTATAACCTGGTGATTGGCGGACAATTCCCGGACCTTGGTCCCCATGGCCAGGAGAGCCTGTCCTCCGACCCCCACATCAATCTCATCAAAAATCAGTACCGGTACTCGGTAAGCTTCAGCCAGTGCGGTTTTGAGGGCCAGTATAAAGCGTGAGGACTCGCCCCCGGATACAATCTTGTTTATTGGCCGGGGTGGTTCCCCCGGATTGGCAGAAAACAGAAAAACAACCTCATCCATACCGGAGGCCGTAGGTGCGGCCGGCAGGACATCTATTTTAAAGGTTACACCAGGCATCGATAACTGGGCTAACTCTTCCTCTATTCTTACTTCCAGGGTTCGGGCTGCGTCGTGCCGCAGGACTGAAATCTGTCGGGCCAGTCCCTGGTACTCCTCCCAGAGAGCCTGTTCCCGATCCTCCAATTCCCGGGTCTCGAACTCCAGGTGGTCCAGGGAAGACCTCTGATTTTTCAGTTCCAACAGGTGCTCTAACACCCCGGGTATGGTGCCGCCATACTTGCGCTTGATCCGGTTGACCAGCTGCAGACGGTCCTCGATGGCCTCCAGGCGGCCAGGATCATACTCCTGCTGATCCTGGAAACGTCTCATTTTCGGCCCGATGTCCTCCAGCGTATAGTAAGCCTCATCGATCACCGCTGCCAGTTCGGTAAAAAAACTCTCCTCTACGCCGCGCAAGGCCTCACTGGCCTGGGCCAGCTGAACCAGCGAACCGTTACTGTCCCCAAAAACCAGCTGGTCAACTCGGGCCAGGGCCTCAAGCACCTTTTCCCGGTTGGTTATCCGATGGCGCTCCGCCAGCAATTCCTCGTCCTCACCCTCCACCAGAGCTGCCGCCTCAATCTCAGCTATCTGGTAGTCGATAAACTCCAAGTCCCGGGTTCTCTGCCCCACAGTGGCCTGCAGTTCTTCGATGCGGTTGACAGTTGATCTCCATTCATGGTAGATACCGGCCAAACAGGGGACTATTTCCTTGAGGTCAGGGGAGAGGCTGTCCAGGAACTGTCTGTGAAAACGGGGGTTTAGGACCTGCTGGTTCGCGTTCTGTAAGTGGATATCAACCAGATACTCGGCCAGGTTCTTCAACATGGCTGCCGTGACCGTGCGCCCGTTCACCCGGTTGACCGTCCGCCCCTGAGGAGTTATCTCGCGGCGGATTATCAGGAGGTCATCACCATCCTCCCACAGGTCTTCTTCCTGCAGGAATTGGCCCAGGGGTGAACCTGCTGCTACCTCGAAGACTCCTTCGACCAGGCATTTACCGGACTGGTCCCGGACGACGCCGGAATTGATACGCTCGCCTACCAGGAGTTCCAGGCAGTCAACGACAATTGATTTGCCGGTACCGGTCTCTCCGGTCAGGATGTTCAGACCTTCCCCAAACTGGAGCCGCAGCTCATCGATCAGGATCATATTCTTGATGTACAGTTCTCTAAGCATCAAAAATCAGCTCTTTATTTTAAAGACTTAGAAAGTCGGTTTACGTCCGGGAACGATAACTAAATCCGGCCGGGTTTTATATCCCGCAACTAACAGTTAAAAAGAATTTCGCGGCCGTTTTCTGCTCCGGTAAACGCCTGTCCGCAGCATTTTAGAGTACGACCGATAGGGTAACCACGGTGTTCTTGTACATTTGTACTGACGCAGCACCCCAAAGGTTACTGCAGTAATGAACGGAATTTGTTCAGTATCCCGGGAACCGCTTTTTTCGGTTTTATCACCACAATAATGGTATCATCACCCGCCACGGTTCCTACTATCTCCGGGATGCCCGCCGTATCAATGTTCGAGGCCACCAGATGAGCGGAACCCGGTATGGTCTTGAACACCAGCAGGTTTTCGCTGTCGGTCACCTCCAGTACGGTGTCGAGAAACAGCCGCCGCATCCTTTCCATGGAGGATCTGGGGGCCGGAGCATCCGGGAGGGCGTAGTGATAGCCATCAGGACTTGATACCTTGACCAGTTTCAATTCTTTAATGTCACGGGATACCGTAGCCTGGGTCACCAGAAAACCCTGGTTTGATAAGGCCTCGCACAGTTGCTCCTGGGTGGATACCTTCTGGCTGGTCACAATGTCTCGTATCGCCATATGCCGTCGCGCCTTCACCTTAAACCCCCTTCCAATCTCTGCACCACCACCAGCAGTGGAGGGTGATGGGCCTGGTTGATGAATTTCACCTTCAAGACCTCAAAATCCTGCTGGTCAAGTTCCGCCGTAACTATCAGCACTTGCCGGACCTCTTCAAGGCCACCCTCATGACCGGGGTAACAGACGATGGTCATTACCCCTCCTGGTCGCAGCAGATGCACGGCTTTTTCTATGGCCTCCCGTGAGGACTCGGCAGTGGTCGCCGTTTCCCGGGGTGCACCCGGTAGATAGCCCAGGTTGAACATGATAGCACCCGCTGGTGAAGTTACGTAAGACGCCAGGTTGCGGAAATTCTCCTCATAAAGCCCGACCCGGTCAGACAACCCGTGCTGCTCCAGCCGGAGGCGGGTATTGGCGATGGCCCGAGGAGATATATCAAAGGCCAGAACCTGCCCACCGGTCACCAGCCGGGCCAGAAACAGCGTGTCATGACCATTGCCGCAGGTGGCGTCGATCACCGTGTCACCTGGTTTAACCACCCTCTCAACACAGAGGTGGGATAACTTGACCGCATTACGAAAAGCTGTCGAGGTCAATTCCTTTTCCTTCCACTAATCTGAGATCAAACCACAAACCCGTATTTAAGCTCTAACGGAAGTTGCGATGCAATAGGCATGATTCTTCAAATTGCCGCCAGTTTACATCGTACCTTGGACCTTAGAGCTGCAGTTTCTTGCTCAGGACTTCGAGGATACTGTGGCCCTTGAGCTTCACCAGGCTGAGGCGGTAGGGAGACCGTCTTACCTCCACCTCATCCCCGGGGGATACTGTGAGCGTATCCTGCCCGTCCACGGTGAGTACCACCTTCTCAGTCTCCGGAATAATGGTCAGGGTGTGACTGGAATCCATCACCAGAGGCTTCAAAGCGGGCACGTAAGGACAAACCGGGGTAAGGATCATTACCTGAGCATCGGGCATCACCACCGGTCCACCCGCCGACAGGGAGTAAGCCGTTGAGCCGGTGGGGGTGGCACAGATCAGGCCATCAGCCACATACCTGGCCACCGGGTTACCGTCCATCAACACCTGCAGGCGAATCATACGGGCAATGCCCTGGCGTAAGACGGTAGCCTCATTGAGAGCCTCGCTCTCAAAGATGATGTCATCTCCCCTGCGAGCAGTTATCCGCAGCATCATGCGGTCCTCCAGACGGTAATCCCGGTTGATTATGCGCTGTAAATACTGGTTTAACTCATGGACCTCCAATTCTGCCAGAAAGCCAACCCGACCCAGGTTGATGGTTAACAGGGGAATTCCCAGGTGACCACACCGGCGGGCGGTTCCCAGGATGGTACCATCCCCCCCGAATACCACCAGCAGATCAGGGACCTCATCCCCTTCGTGCCAGTCAGGGATGACCGTAACGCCCCGGGATTCCATGGTAAGAGCCACCTCATTAGCCACCTTGCGGGTTTCATCCCGACGGGAGTTTGACACCAATCCAACAATCATTTCTAATCTCCTAGTTAAGACAATTTGTTAGAATCATTATCTGGTTTTACCGGTTGGTCATACTTTGCCAGTTTGAATGGATAAGTATTGTTCGCCGGACTTGTATGGGATATTCTTCATCTTGTCACACCACGTAAGGGTATGAACGAATTCGCATCCACGCTTGGTGTTCCTTGCGCTTCGCCCCTGCTGCTGGCCAGCTTTCATCGTTCGCGCCTTTGCAGGGAGTGGCNNCCATTGTCCGTTAACGGCGTCCCAATACTTATGCATTCAAACTATCGTTACCCCTGATCCGATGCTGACTTGTCCAGTTGCTGGTGAGCATCTGCCACCACCCGGGACAACATCGCATAATCACTGGCCACTGTCAGTCCCTTCTTCAGGTGAAAGAAAAACTCAATATTCCCATGGGGTCCCTTGATGGGCGAGTAACAGGCGTTAAGCAGGGTTAGAGCGCATTCCGAGGCCTGCCGGGCAACCCGGTGCAGAACCTCTTTGTGGACATCCGGGCTCTTGACCACACCTTTTTTACCCACCTGCTCACGTCCAGCCTCAAACTGCGGCTTGACCAGGGCCACCACCTCACCATCGTCGGTCAGCAGTCCCGATACCACCGGCAGAACCAGGCCCAGAGAGATAAAGGCCACATCTATGGTGGCCAGGTCCATCTTCTCCGGGAAATTATCCGGGGTCACGTACCTGATGTTGGTGCGTTCGATAGCGGTAACCCGGGGATCCTGGCGCAGGCTCCAGTCGAGCTGCCCATACCCCACATCAACCGCATAAACCCTCCGGGCACCGTGCTGTAGAGCGCAGTCAGTGAACCCGCCCGTGGAGGCCCCCACATCCAGTACGACCTTGTTTGAAAAATCCAGGTCCAGGNNTGGCTGACAAAGCTTGGTCCATCATTGCCTACCACCCGAAGTTCAGAACCCTCGGGTATTTTCTGGCCCGGTTTTTCCACTCTCTGCCCATCAGCAAAGACCAGACCCGCCAGAATCAAGGCCCGGGCCTTTTCGCGGCTCGGGGCCAGGCCTTCGGTGTGCAGTCTGATGTCAGCCCGTTCACCTGACACTCATATCCTCCTGACAGCTTTTAATCTCTTTAACTCCGGCCAGCGGTTAATCACCGATTTCACCACTGAGTAGGGCTCAAGACCCACATCCTCCAGGAGGCGGGTAACTGCCCCATGTTCCACAAAGGTGTCAGGAATGCCAAAGTGTAGAATTTCCACTTCCACTCCGGCCGCATTCAGGGCCTCCGCCACCCCGCTGCCAAACCCTCCCATCAGGACATTCTCCTCCAGGGTAACCACACGCCGGCAGTGACTGGCCCAGGTGGTGATCAATCTCTCATCCAGTGGCTTAACGAACCGGGCATTGATAACCGCAGTTGATATTCCCCGATCCCGCAGATAACTCGCGGCCTTCCGGGCTATGCGAACGGTGCGGCCAACCGCGATAAGCAGGACATGATCACCCTCCTGCAACAGTTCAGCCTCACCGGGGCTAATAAAATTCGGAGTCTCCTTGATATCTATCCCTTCCCCGCTGCCCCGGGGATAACGAACGGCGGTTGGCTGATTGTACTGCAAGGCCGAATCCAGCATATCGTTCAATTCATCCTCATGGGCGGGAGNNGCCATAACGATCATGTTTGGTATCTGCCGCAGATAGGAGAGGTCAAAAACCCCGTGATGGGTAGGTCCGTCCTCACCCACCAGGCCAGCCCGGTCAATTGCAAAGACCACCGGCAGGTTCTGCAAGCAGACATCGTGGATCACCTGGTCAAAGGCTCGCTGCAGGAAGGTGGAGTAGATCGCCACCACCGGTCTCATACCGCCCCTGGCCAATCCGGCGGCCATGGTGACTGCATGCTCCTCACAGATACCAACGTCAAAGAACCGCCGCGGGTATTTCTGGGCAAACAGGTCCAGCCCAGTCCCACTGGTCATGGCTGCGGTTATCCCTACCAGGCGGGGATTGTCGGCCGCTTTCCTGACCATGAACTCACCAAACACCTGGGTGTAGGTCTTGACCCCGGATTTGATGGCTTTCCCGGTCGCCACGTCAAATGGTCCAATGCCGTGAAAAACATCCGGGTTCAGGACTGCCGGCGGATAACCTTTTCCCTTTTCGGTAATCACATGGATCAAAACCGGTCCTTTTATATGGCAAGCCCTCTGAAACACAACTATCATGTCCTCAATATTGTGGCCATCAATCGGTCCTAAATACGTAAATCCCAGTTCCTCAAACAGCATCCCGGGTACCACCAGGTATTTCACCATATCCTTCATCTTACCCGCTACCTTCACCAGATTGGCACCGATCCCGGGGATCCGCAAGAGGGCCTGTTCCACCTCTTCTTTTTTACGGGCGTACGCTGGGTCCATACGGAGTTTTCCGAGGTAACCGGAGAGTGCTCCCACATTAGGGGAGATAGACATAGCGTTATCGTTGAGGACTACGGTAAGATCAAGACCGAGGTGACCGGCATGGTTCATGGCCTCGAAGGCCATTCCTCCGGTTAAGGCACCGTCACCGATAACCGCCACCACGGAGTAGTCAGCGTCTTCCAAATCCCGGGCCAGCGCGAGTCCCACTGCTGCCGAGATCGAAGTACTGCTATGACCGGTATTGAACGAATCATAAGGACTCTCATCCGCCCGGGGAAACCCGGAGAGACCCTGATACTGGCGCAGGCTGGACATTCGATCGAGCCTTCCGGTGAGCATCTTATGTACATAACTCTGGTGACCCACATCCCACACGATCTTGTCCTGCGGCAACTGATATACATAATGCAGGGCCAGGGTGAGCTCTACCACACCCAGATTGGCTGCCAGATGACCCCCGGTCTGAGCAACGGTGTTAATCAAAAGTTCCCTGATCTCCTGAGATAAACCCTTCAGCCGCGCTGGAGGGAGATTCTTCAAATCTGATGGGTTATTGATATTCTCCAGAATGGCTATCACCTTCTTCCCTTAAACAGCTCCATCCCGGTGAGATTCTCCCACCACATCAGGACTCTGGCCACTTTAAGGATTATCGAGTTGGCATTATCAATGGCAATGCTCTTGCCTACGGTTTTGCCTCCTACCGTCAGAGCGGCAATCAGACTGGTCATTGCCGCACCCAGGAGTACGGTATCCACAATTGTAAACATGGAATACCGGGCGTTAAATGTATAAACAATGGAAGCACCGATGGCTCCACTGAGGGTTCCGGCAATATCCCCCACCACATCGGCAGTCAAATTGGCCACCAGGTCAGCATTACGGACAATCCTGACTGCCTGGCTGGCGGCAGGGATCTTCTTAGCGGCCATGGCGTTAAAGGGGACCACATCGGCCGCGGTAGCCGCAGTACCAATGGCATCGGAAACTATACCTNNTGCCGTTATAACCAGTACCAGCGAAAGGAATGACACCAGGAAATCCTGGACCGCATTGATGATCGACTCCAAGCCCAGGCTGATAATCAAACCGCAAATAAAGGTAAAAAACGTAACCCACAGGGCTGGTATAAGTATGTTGCTTTCGGTAAGCCTGGCCAAAAACACACTCCCTGAATAAGTACATAAAAGCGGAGGTTACCCTCTGAGTAAACGCTGTGACTTAGGTCCAGCAGGTTTTCCCGTTGAACATCC
>DCTH01000136.1:0-2994 GCA_002329495.1 Syntrophothermus sp. UBA1445
CCTTGGACGACTCCCCGGAGAAGAAGGGAAGACGTCTCGGCAGGGCCCGCGAGAACTCCTGGGAAAGCCGGGTGGCCTTTATGATGGATAGGATAAGCGCCAGATTAACAACCTAATGGCTGCCTTATTTCGTGCGAGGGCAATTCATAAGAGCTAATTACCTTCGCAGGAAAGTAGTATTCCCAGATTTGAATGCCTGAATATTCGTCTGCCAGACTTGGCATGGCTTGCGGCATCTGCTGGTTCGCGACGCAAAGGTAACGGGCAATGGAAGGCGGGAAGCTGGAAGTAAGCATTCTGACTCCCATTTCCCGCTTTTTGCTTTTTAATTCCCGAATGCAGGGGTTCGCTGTTATGCTGCGCCAGAGGACTCCTACCCGTTGATAACTTAACTTGTGTTTCTCAGGCGAATTAAGGCTCTATTTTTGGGGGATGATTGACGAATATTGGCTGGCTTGTTATCATTGTCGCTGGATACTGAAATACTTTAACTCCGGTGATGGGGCCTAATAGTCAGGATTTTCTGTTCAATGAGACCTATCGGTTCGGCCCGGAATATATTAAATAGAATGCTCTGATTATTCCCTGGCGGGTACAATAGCAGTTACATACTTTAGCAGGGGAGAGAACTGATATGACAAGAGTCTGTATATTTGGCTTAGGTTTCGTCGGCCTGCCGTTGGCCCTTAGCTTCGCTATGCGCGGTTGCCAGGTCACCGGAGTCGATGTGGATAAATCGTTGGTTGAGGATTTGAATAATGGTATAACTCACCATCTGGAATCTTACGGGGATAAGAGCATCCAGGAGATCCTCCGTGATGAACTGGCCTCAGGACGTTTCCAGGCCACCCTGGATTGCACCAAGGCTCTGCGTGAATGCAATAACATCGTGGTTACCGTGGGGATCCCGGTGGAGGATGGTCGGCATGACCTGTCACCCGTTACTTCCGTCTGCCGCTCCATTTCTCAAGGATTAAAGCCTGGGGACCTGGTGATAATCCGCAGCACGGTGATTCCGGGAACCACCCGCAGTGTTATTCTGCCTATCCTGGAGGAATCGGGGCTGAAAGCAGGACAGGATTTCTTCCTGGCCTATTCCTCGGAAAGAATCGCTGAAGGCAAGGCTTTTTATGAGTTTGAGAACATGCCCGCCGCGGTAAGCGGAATCAATGATATAAGTACCGAAAGAGCTCACGAGCTTATCAGTATCGTGACCAAAGCTCCGATAACCCGTGGCAGCCAGATGGAAGTGGTCGAGGCAGCCAAGGTGATGGAGAATGTCTCCCGGGACGTCGACATCGCCATGAGCCAGGAATTCGCCCGCTTTGCGCGGGCCCTGGGGATTGATATTTTCGAGGTTATTAAGGTAGCCAACACCCACCAGCGGGTAAATCTATTGACCCCTGGTCCCGGTGTGGGAGGATACTGCCTCCCCAATGCGCTCTATTACCTGCTGCCCAAGGCGCAGGAAATGGGTGTGGAACTGCCCCTCCTGACCACTGCCCGGCAGATCAATGACAGTGTGCCAGCACTGGTGGCCAATCTGGCTCTGAGGAACCTGACGGTTCCGCCCCGGCAGGCGGTACTGGCGGTCCTGGGTATTGCCATGAAGGATTATTCCAACGATGACCGCATAAGCCCGGCCCGGGATGTTATCGAACACCTGCTGCAGGCGGGCTGTACTGTCAAGGCCTTTGACCCGGCGGTCCCGTCAAGGTATCCGTTCAAGGTTGACTCTCTGGAGGATGCCGTTAAGGGTGCCCATGGCATACTGGTTTTGGCCCGCCAGAACGGCATTGATTATCAGAACCTCGCTCTGCTTAGGGAGAGCCTGGTCGGACCGAACCCGTTTATCGTTGACACCAAAAATATCTACAGTCGGCCGGAGGTCGAATCCTACGGTTTGAAGCTGGAAACTCTGTAATTCCGGGGTAGAGAATAATGACAGAGAAAAGAACCCTGGTTAAAGCTGCGGGTCTGATTCTGGCCATCAGCATAATAGGCAGGCTCCTGGGTTTTGTCCGGGAGCAGGTCATAGCTGCCCAGTTTGGCACCACTATGGCTACCGACGCCTATCTGATGGCTTTTACCATACCCAATCTCATATATGTGATACTGGGCGGGGCCTTGGCCACCGCCTTTATTCCTGTTTTTACTTCGACCCACATCAATCATGGACCACGGGAGTCGTCCAAGCTGGCCAGTTACATCGCCAATCTGGCGGCCCTGGCGATGAGCGCTATAGCGATCCTGGGGATTCTGTCGGCGCCGTTGCTGGTGTCCCTGATAGCGCCGGGTTTCTCTCCCGAGGCCAAGAGCCTTACCGTAGCTCTGACCCGGATCATGTTTCCCTGTGTACTTCTGTCCACCCTGTCCATGCTCCAGGGAGGTTTATTGAACAGCCTGCAGCATTTTGCCGCCCCGGCATTTACCTCGGCGGCTTTTTCAGGGACGGTGATCCTGTCAGTCTTCCTGCTGGTTCCCGAGATGGGTATCTATGGTCTGGCCGTAGGTACGGTTCTGGCCATGGTGGCTCAGGTGATCATCCAGATACCCGCCATGTTCGGCAGGGGGCTCAGGTATTACCCGCATATCTCACTGCAGCACCCGGGAGTAAGAAAGATCGGTGAACTGGTCCTCCCGGTGATGATCGGAACCGGTGTGAATCAGGTGTACGTGACCATTGACCGCATCCTGGCCTCCACCCTGTCTGAGGGTAGCCTGGCGGCTTTGAACTTTGCCAACAAGCTGATGTTTCTGCCTTTCAATCTCTTTGTAGTCGCAGTCAACACTGCGGTCTTTCCATCGTTTTCGGCCCTGGCAGCGAAGGGGGACCACAAAGAGCTCGGAAATACCATGGTCTTCGGACTTAACCTGGTGGGTCTGTTCACCATTCCCGCAGCCGTAGGTCTGTTTGTGTTGAGTTCACCCATCGTCCGCATACTGTTCGAACGGGGAGCCTTTGACGCCACCTCCACCCAGATGACCGCTTTG
>DCTH01000136.1:3043-3224 GCA_002329495.1 Syntrophothermus sp. UBA1445
CAGGACACCAAGACCCCGGTCAAGATCAGCATCACCGTGGTGATCCTTAACCTGATCTTCAGCCTGATCCTGATTCGCTACCTCCAGCACGGGGGACTGGCGTTGGCCAACAGCCTGGCGGCCATCGTCAATATGACGCTGGCCTACTGGTTGCTGCGGCCCCGGCTACCTGAACTGCAGG
>DCTH01000077.1 GCA_002329495.1 Syntrophothermus sp. UBA1445
GCCATCAGGAAAGCCCATGAACTTGTCCGCACCTACCCCGATAAATATTTTATGCCCAACCAGTTTTCCAATGAATATAACAAGCTAGCTCATTATGAAACTACCGCTAATGAGATCTGGGAGGATACGGGGGGCAAGATTACCCATTTTGTTTCGGCGCTTGGCACCTCCGGAACCATTATGGGAGTTGGAATGGGATTAAAAGCCAAAAATCCTNNACAGGAGGCTATCGTTCCGGCAATCTACGATTCTACCCAGATTGACCGGAGGGTTATGGTCGAATCTGAGGCGGCTTTTGCAATGGCCAGAACAATTGTAGCGCAAGAAGGCATTTTTGTTGGTATGAGTAGTGGAGCAGCAATGATTGCTGCCCTGGAATGCATCGAAAACATAGATGAAGGCTTGGTTGTGGTCATATTCGCCGACAGGGGGGAAAAATACTTGAGTACTGATTTGTTTAATACGGCCCCCTAATGAGGTATTGATTAATAGGTATATTAAGAGGATTCATAGCTTTCCGGCATACTTGTCTGGTCTCACCCATGTATGCCAAATAAATTGGAACTTCACAAGGAATTAAAAAAGCCGCATTTCTGCAGCTTACGTACTATATATTTGCCACCCACCTGCCACCATGCTAACAAACAGGTGCGGATACTACGGGATTCCTTTTGAGAGTACCTGCCCTCCAATAACCTCACGAAAAAAACAAACGCCATACTACGGCGTTTTCAAAAACTTAAATTGGCGCGCCCGGCAGGAATCGAACNNCTGGCTCCGGAGGCCAGCGCTCTATCCTCTGAGCTACGGGCGCCTACCGACATATTATATCATCACCGAATGCGAAGGTCAAAGCGAAACACCGCACACGGTCACTGACTTGCTTTCCCGTTAATTTACCGCTGCCAGAAACGTTTTTGAGCCATTCGCATACCGGTATAACTTATCACACAGATAGCGGCCAGTATGGCCAGGGTAGTATAGACATCCTCGCTGGCCAGCATATGGGTGCCCAGACCGGTGTATATTACAGCAGACGGTATCTTGCCAATTGCCGAGGCAGAGATGAATATCCCTGCTGAAATCCCCGAGACGGCGCTGACAAAATTGATCAGCGGTGTAGGTACCACCGGAATAATCCGAGTGATGATAATACCCCAGAAACCCACTAACGGGGTTACCTCGGTCAGGTCGTGCTTAAACCTGCGTCTTACCATGGTATGTAACCATTCCCACCCGGTAAGACGGAACAGAAAAAATGCAAAGCAGGCACCGGCCAAGGCTCCCGCCCAGGAGAGAAAGAATCCTTGCCAAAAGCCGAATATCATACCGGCCGCACCAGCCAGAATCACGTACGGAAAAACCGGCAAGGCCGCTTGTAAGAAGAAGAGGATAAAGGCCACCAGAGGCGCAAGTATTCCGAATCCTTTTATATAATCGACTGCTGCGTGAACACTGCTGAAATCCACTATTGTTTGGTCATCTCCGCTAGAATTCTGTCCAGCCATTGCAGGGTTATCTGCTCTCGCAACGCCTGATGTTCTGTAAACCGGTGATCAGCCCCCGGTACAATATGAACCTCCACCGCACCCACGGCCTGCTCTCCTAAAAACCTGGCATTCCTGGGATCAACATCAGTGTCATTGTCCCCGTGGACCACCAGCAATGGGCGGTCTTTCAGAGCTTGCAGGTACTGTACAAAATCATGCTGCAGCAAGTCCTTAGCAAAACCAGGCCCCAGTGCGAAAGTCCCTTTGTCATCCTCAAAAACCATGGGACTCGTAGGCAATACCACTTCATGTGGACCCGCGTGTAAAAAGGTCTCAGTCAGAAATACCGGTGCCGACCACAGTACCAGGGCTCGAACTCGTGGTTCCCGGGCGNNCCTGCCGCCAAAACTCCTGCCTAATACAATCAAGGGACTCTTGTCACGATCCCATGAGTGCTCAAGCACCGCTTGCAGGTCCTCTGCCTGGCGTGACAGGGTCATTTCGGAAAAGTTGCCCTCACTCTCCCCACTGCCGGCAAAATCAAAAGCTAGAACGCTTCCCCCCATGACGGCCACCTGTCGGGCGAAATTCTCGATTCGCCCCGAGTTTTCCTTGGCTCCCCGGAAGCCATGGGCTACCACTATCTGAAAACGGGGTTTACCGGCAGGAAGGAACAGCAGACAGGCCAGCCTCTTGCCCTCTTGATTGGGGATACTGTATTTGTCAAAAAACATGCCATCCTCCTACATGGGCTTTTTAGGCTTCATCTGACTGTCCGATTCATACCTTACCCGGTGGCTGCAAATGTCGCATACATAAATCATTTTGCCGCGTTCGTCTTCTTCTGCTTCTTCAAATCTACGAAAATCCTTATGATCCCGGGGAACCTCAGCCCTCTTACCACACAACGCACACCTTGCAACAACCACAATTACTCCTCCCCTTCATTGTTTTGATTAGACCATTGCCAGGTATGTCTAACCGCAACATTGCGGTCAGGCAAAGAGTATCCGGGCCAATAGCCTTAACGACCCCAACGAATACCAACCTGTCCGCGTCTATTAGTTCCTATAATCTACGTATATCGTCAGCGTTTATCGCCTCAGTTCCCACATCCTGCGGTGGCAGCAACTGCATTTTGGGCCGCGGACATCCGTCCTGCCCTTCCCCGTCCAGCATCTGAATGGGTAAACATTGCAAAACAGCTACCGTCCGAAATATCCCGCATGAGTTTGGTTTCACAATCACAGGTGGAAGTGAAACCTGGCAGGTGACACTGTTATTCTGCAACCTTTTTTATGAACGTAACCTGGGCGTAATTGAAGATTGCGGTTAGATTTCCATCCGCATCATAAAGATTGGTGGTGGTTTGGCCTCCAATAAGTACGGTCGTATCTTCCCCCAACCCCAAACCTCTCATGTAACCCTGAAGTTTGGATCCGTCTCGGAACGCGACCTCAACCTTGACTAAAGGAGGTAAATCCTGGTCGTTTCCTATCTCCGGCATCTTCCAGTCGTTACACCCTCCCAAAACCATGCACATCAAGACTATTCCCGCAATCAGTGATATCAGCCTTTTTTTCAAGTCTACCTCCTGAAGTGGCTTCTTCCCGCCGTATGGTTTATCCGCCGTGGTTTTTCACGCCGCCGGGGATCGCCCCACTCCCGCAGGCGGCGGTTTACCAGATAATGCACACTGTCTCNNTCCCCAGCCTTCATACCCATCAGGATTTCAATCCCCTGATCAACGTTATCGATGGCCCAGATGTGGAACCGCCCCTTCCGTACCTGCTCCACAATCTCCTCATCCAGCATCAGGTTCTCAATATTCCGTCGGGGGATGATAACTCCCTGTTCACCAGTCAGGCCTTTGCTCATGCAGACCCTGAAAAAACCGGATATCTTTTGATTCACCCCGCCAATCGGCTGTATCTCCCCATTCTGATTGACGGAACCGGTTACCGCAATACCCTGCTTGATCGGAACCCCGGCCAGGCTTGAAATTATTGCATATAGTTCTGCGCTGGACGCGCTATCCCCTTCTATTCCCTCGTAAGTCTGTTCAAAGGTGACACTGGCTGATAGGGATAGGGGTTTATCCTGCGCATACTGGCCTCCCAGGTAACCGCCAAGGGTTAATACCCCTTTGGTATGTATGGTGCCGCTCATGCGCACCTCGCGTTCAATGTTTACCACCCCTTTTTCACCCATAAAGGTTTTGNNCAGACCGCCAGTCCGTTGATCTCTCCTACCCGTTCGCCGGTCACCTCGATCAGAATAGTACCGTCTTCAATCGCTTCCATGATCTTGTCTTCCAGCATATTAGAACGGTAAACCTTCTCTTTGAGGGCTCGCTCAACGTCCTCAGCCTCAACCAGCTGATGCTGATTGTACCGGGCCCAGGTTGCAGACTCCAGGATTATGTCACGTACCCGGTTGAAGGTGATGCTCAGTTTTCGCTGATCATCAGCCAGCCAGGTGCCGTAGTCGATTACCCTGGCAACTGCGGCGTTGGTAAAGTGAGGCAGGTTATCCCGGCGGCAGATGGTACTGATGAAGGAACAGTACTGCATGATATGCTCCGACTCCCGGCTCATCTCAGTGTCAAACTCCACCTTGATCTTAAACAGCTTGCCGAAGTCTTCGTCATGCATTTTCAGCAGATAATAAACGAACGGCTCTCCAATAACGATAACTTTCAAGTCAATCGGAATTGGCTCTGGTTGCAGCGTTTCTGCACCCCCGAGACTAAGGGACTTGTATAGACTCTCTATAGCCGCCTCCCGGTTTTTGAGTACCCGTTTCAGGGTTTCCCAGACCATATAATTCCGGATAAGATCAATAAAATTCAGGATCAGGTAGCCGCCATTGGCGCGGTGTATGGCACCACCCCTGATTTTGGTAAAATCGGTGGAAAGAACCCCGAATTCGCCTTCATATTCAATGGTACCGAACAGGTTGATAAAGGTGGGATTGGTCTCAACAATCACCGGTGCCTCAGTGCGGTCAGAGTTGTCAATCACCAGGTTTACCTTGTAGCGCCGCATGGCATGCCTCTTGTCAAGCCGCTTGAACAGAATTAAGGGGTTCTGGCTTTCCTCCTGTTCCACGAAGAATTCCAGATTTTCAATTATATCGCNNTCTCCTCCAGGTAGTTGACTATCGGCCGAAAACCCCGGTAGTTGTCATACAAGACAAAGAAAAGCGGTGCGATGGCTCCCCGGGCGGTTTCCTGTTCCAGGAGTCGCAGGCTTTCCTTGATCCCCCGTTCCAATTCCCGGTACTGTCTGATACCCTCATTTATCAACTCCTGAATAACCCGTCCCCGATCCATCAGCTGAATCTTTTCATTCTCATCCAACTCTTCGAATTCTTCGGGAGTAATCGGATGTCCATCTTTCAAGGGCACACTGGCAAACCCGTTTTGACTCCGGGTGATGGTAAACCCCCGTTGCCGGGCTTCCTGCTCGGCATTGGCGTAGAGTTTGTTCGTCTTTTCATAGAACTCGGTCAGTATCTGGTTTTTCTCGATTTCGAAATCCTGTCCGTTAAAGACTTTGGACAGAACCTGTTTCACCTTGTTGATCAGGCCATCAACATCCCGAGCCAGTCTCTTGCCCATACCTCCAGGCAGGCATATGGCCTGGGGACGGTCAGGATCCTGGAAATTAAAGACATAACACCAGTCGTTGGGTACTTCACGAGTGCTCGCTTTCTTTTGGGCCATATCACGTGCCAGGGTGGTCTTCCCCGTACCCGCAGGACCGCACAAAAAAAGATTGTATCCGTGATAAGGAATGTCCAGACCAAACTCCAGGGCTTTGATCGCCCGGTCCTGCCCAACCACTCCCTCCAGAGATTCAATTTCCGAGGTGTCCTTGAATGGTAGAAGTTTAATATCACACGATTTTCTCAACTGATCTGCATTCAGTTCCAGGTCGACCCTTGTCAGATTTATCACTCCTTCATAAAAGCCGGTGTCTCATGATTTATTCCTTATTCTACTGCGGTGACATTAAAAAGTGTATCCCATACCGCTTTCGCCTTTGCTAACCCTGGTCCCCAGTTCCCCATATATCTGAGCGGCAGCAAAAAAGCCGGTGCAGTGGGTAACAGCAATAGTCTCAATATCGTACGACCGCAAACGGTCAATCGTCTTTCTCATCCGGTCCTGACTGGCATTGACCAGATGGGTCCCTCCAATCCAGGCCTTCACCTTGTCAACCCCGGTTATTTTCCGGGCGTACTCTATGGTATTGATCATGCCGGCATGGGCACAACCGCTGATAATTATAAGGCCATCAGGGTGCATTATAAAAAGCGCCTGGTCGTCATCAAAATTGTCGGTATGCATCTTGCCTTCAATCTCAACCCCAAAGTTTCCACCGGTATCTTCAAAATCATTGTTGCGAGGAATGGATCCAGACAGGATAACACCCGGCATAAGCTCGATCGGACCATCGTTGTACAACAGGTTGGCGCCATACTTCTCCAGTTCCTCCGGCCGCGGCATACCGATAAAGATCTTCTGGTCACCGGCTAAAACATATTTGGGTAAGGGAGCATTACTATGTATATATACATTTCTGGGTCCAAGATATTCGAGGACCGCCNNCCGACGTGGTCAAAATGACCGTGACTTATGGCGATAAATTCCACCGACTGCGGCGGTATTTGCATGAGCTTAAGGTTTCTGACCAGGCCGTCCGCCATGCCCGTATCAAATAGTATTCCCCGACCATCAACTCTAACCAGCATTCCCAGACCATATTCACCAACAACGCCGGGAGTTGGGGTAGAGTTCTCAATCAGAACAGTGACATCGACCTTCATTAACCATCCCCCCTTTCTGTAGTAATGATACCTTAATTTCCCGGAAAGCACACCCCCTTCCTATTTGGCCCAGCAGGTGGGGATGATGCTTAGGGGGAGAGGTTTGCTTACAAAATCTAAGGCCGAAGGTAAATTCCAGTTAGCGGACGTTGGGTCCGAACTGTGNNCTGTGCAACACCCGGCGAAGGTGAAGGTGGAAAGCAGCCGAGCGACAGGAGGTCGCGAGATAAGCCTTTGAGACACGGACGTCGATTAGGCGGGGTGCTGTTTTCCACCTGAACCTGAGCAGCTGGTGTTGCCAGTGCAGGACCCAGGGAGCGAGCGGAATATACCGCAGGCCGCCGCGCGCGGTACCAGTAAACTGCCCCAATTAGGTATTCTTCTGTCCCAATGAGACTAAGGCCTGCGGTAAATTCCAGTGAGNNCCGCCGCGTGCGGTACCGGTAAACTGCCCCAATTAGTCATTCGGGCCATTAATAATGTAGGACGGTTTTTCTACCGCGAAAGGTTTTTCCACCAATCCAGCAGTTTCTGGATGCGGGGAGCCCTTTGGTTTTCCTCGGTGGGGCCTTCATTCCCACCCAGCCAGTTATCCCAATTCCACCAGAAGTCCTGTTCCTGGTGTTCATAACAGATTTGCTGAGGTTCACTGCCGGTCAGGAACGCGGCCTCGATGGTGCGGGGACAGTTCTCAGTGGCTATCAATCCAGTATCCAGGTCAATCTTGGTCCTTACGATCCCCTGGGGAGCTCGAAACTCCCTCTGAGGTTGGTCTTCGAGAGCGGCCCCCATAAAGTGTGCCCATATCGGTCCGGCTATTCTGCCCCCGGATATACCCACTGACCTGGTCTGCGAGTCATAACCTACCCATACGGCACAGCTCAGCTCCGGAGTATAGCCTACAAACCAGGCATCGCGGTATTCCTGCGTGGTCCCCGTCTTCCCGGCTGAGGTCCGTCCTACTATGGAGGCCAGGTGAGAGCCGGTTCCCCCGGATTGCATAACACCAGTAAGCAGATCTGTGGTTATATAGGCGTTTTGCGGGCTTATTATCTGCGCATCCTGGGGCTCATGGGTTTCCAGGACCCGGCCGTCAGCATCGGTTACCTTGAGAACCGCCACCGGTTTTACCAGTCGGCCAGCGTTGGCGAATACCCCATAGGCAGACGCCATCTCCAGGGGGCTTACCTCTGAGGTTCCCAGCGCCAGCGACAGATACGGTTTTATCGGTCCCTCAAACCCAAACCTTCTGGCATGTTCAGCGGTCCTCTCCGGGCCTACTGCTTCATTCAACCGAACTGATACCACGTTGTCGGAAACCATAATTGCTTCCTTCAAGGTGAAGGGGCGGTAATGATACCCCTCATCTCCATAGTCAGTTGGAGCATAGTCAGGGGCTCCCTTCTGCTGGAAACTCACCGGCTCACACATTATCATGTCAGCCGCTGTCAGACCTACATCGATAGCTTTCGAATAGAGGAATGGCTTGAACGCCGATCCCGGCTGCCGTTTGCTGTCCACCGCCCGGTTAAAAGGTGCAGTAACGATATCCCGACCTCCGATCAGCGCCCGGATATGACCATTGCTGGGATCAATCGCAACCAGGGCTGCCTGCAGCTCATCGTTCTGGTTAGACAACCCCTCATCGTACGCCTTCTGGGCCTTGCGCTGCATGTCCAGATCAAGGGTGGAAAAGACCCTCAATCCCCCGCCATAAGCAATTGCGGCCCCGTATTTTTCAGCCAGATAGTCGGCTACCATCTGTGAAAAATAGGGGGCGTCTCCGCGGAGCGCCCCGGTTTTGCGGTACTTCAATTCATCAGCAACCGCTGCTTCCTTCTCTTCCTCAGTAATGAACCCCTGTTCAACCATCTGGCTGAGAACCACCTGTTGTCTGGTCTTGGCATGCTCCGGGTAGCGATAGGGATCATAATAGCTCGGTCGTCGCGGAATCGCAGCCAATATCGCACTCTCCGCCAGGCTCAGCTCGCTGGCCGGTTTGCCGAAGTAGGTCCGGGCCGCAGCCTCAATACCGGTGGCTCCCTGACCAAAGTAGATGGAATTCAGATACATGGTAAGGATCTCGTCCTTGGAGAAACGCCTCTCCAGGGCCAGGGTATAGAACAGTTCCTTGAATTTGCGCGTCATGGTCCGTTCATGGGTCAGATACAGATTCTTGGCGGTCTGCTGGGTGATGGTACTCCCACCCTCAGTAACCCGCCGATTCTTTAGGTTTACCCACGTAGCCCGGGCCAGAGCCCGGGGATCAATCCCGATATGACGGTAAAAGTTACGGTCTTCAGTGGCTATAAAAGCCATTTCCACATAGTCCGATATCTCGTCAAGACTTACCTGGGTTTGATTCTGGGGATTTAAGCTTTTGATCTCCTTCCCATTGATATCATAGAGGATTGAGGGCTCTGGCATCCGCAGTCCCGGGAGTCCCCAGTTGAACCCCAGGATAGCCACCAGTCCCAACAGCAGAATGACAACCAGGGCGACGCGTTTCAAAATTTATCCCTCCTTCAGGAGAGTTGATTCTGGTGAAATACCGATATTCAGTCAAGCAGCAGGCCGACACCTATAATGAATGGTGCCAGATGACCCTGACTATATTATAAGGTAAATATTCCCATCTATCACCTGGTATATCCCAACTTTATTATTCAGTACAACGGTTATTTATTGGTTTCCAGTCAGTAATCGTTGACTAATAACGATCGTCATGCGTATAGTAAAATGTGGACCGAAAGGTGAAGACTATCGAAGAAGGATGGTGGTTTGAGTGGACCCCTGGCCAGACCGATGGCATGAACAGTATCTCCATAGATGCCATATTTATTTGGGGGGGTAACTCGATCTTCACCTGATGGCTTTGCCCTCCCCGAAAAGGAGGGTTTGTTTATGATCAAGACCTATTTCTTTAAACATGCCGATAATACCATGTATCATGACGTTGACCTTTCTCTACTTGATATTCTGCTCTCTGATCAGAAAAACCTGTTATGGATCGACCTCTACGACTGTTCCGTGCAGGAACTGACTTACATCGGTGAGGTTTTTAATTTCCATCCCCTGGCGTTGGAGGACTGTCTCCAGGAGAGCCCGCGCGCCAAAGTGGACCATTACGAGGATTACAGTTTCTTTGTCTTCCATGCCATGAAGTACAACGAAGAGGCTGAGGATGACGAGATAACCAGCATTGAGCTGGATGTGTTCCTGGGTGCAAACTACGTGGTGACCATCCATCCGACCGCGCTTTACGCGGTTGGCGAAATCGCCCGGGTAAGCCTCAGAAAACCGGAGATGATGAACCGGGGACCGGATTACCTCCTTTATAATATTGTTGATAAACTGGTCGACGATTATTTCCCCATCGTTGAACGGTTGGGAGAGAGGATTGACGAACTGGAAGACGAGATGTACGTGCACCCGGCCCAGGAGATCACGGAAGAGGTCATGGCCCTCAAACGTTCCATCATCCTGCTGCGAAAAGTTGTAATCCCGCAGCGCCGGATACTGGCCAATGTCAATAATCGGTACTCGTTCTNNGTGGTGGAGCACCTGGACCGGATTATTGACGCCTCTGATGCCTATCGGGACCTGGTTAACGGCTCGATCAACACCTACTACTCGGTAGTATCCAGCCGAACCAACGAAATTTTGATGGTGCTGACGGTTATCTCAACCATAATGATGCCCTTGACCTTTATTACCGGTCTATACGGTATGAACGTCCATATCCCCGGCCATGATAACCCTTACTACTTCTGGTACATCGCCCTGGGCTGCGTCACCCTCATCGCCACCATGCTGGCAACCTTCCGCCGCAAAAAGTGGATATAAGAAAAATGCATCATGGGGGCAGTCCCCGTGATGCATTTTACTTGATTTCGCTTCTTTCCCACTGCAGTATTCCTCGGGCGATGACCTGGGCCATCCGGTAGACCATGCTCAGGCGGCCTTCGCTCAGGTGTCCGGTTGAACGCAGGCTGTGGATCACCTCCACTTTCCCGAGGATGGACATATGGCCTACCAGGGGCAGCCTTTTTCGCAAGGCCTTACCCGGATATATCCCGCAGTTCTTGATCTCGATGGTGCCGATCTCTTCGCGTTTGCCGGCTGAAGCGTCGATGGCCAGTTCCAGGAAACCCGGGTGTTCTTGCTGTATCATCTCGACCCTGGTCCTGAGATTGCGGGCATGGATCGGCTGATCCAGGGTACCGTAAACCGGCAGGAGACTCCCGGCCTCGATCAGCATGGTACCCACCAGCGGTCCCAGGGAATCAGCAATATTGGCATCAGTACCAATGCACAGAATGATAACCCGGCTCTGACACCCCCCCAGCATCGAACCCAACGCCGAGGCCAGGTCTTGATCGGCCTGAGAATCGGTGTATGACCCTCTGAAAAGGGATGGCTGCCCTGCCATCTATGCCTGCAGGACCTTCTGCAGCGCGGTGATAAACCTCTGGTTTTCCTCAGGTTTACCTATCGTAACCCTGATATAGGTAGGATGCCCGAAGATATCACCGGTGCGGATGATCACACCCTCTTTCAGCAGAGCCTGGAAGACCTGTTTGCAATCCTGTTTGACATCCACAAAGATGAAGTTGGCCTCGGTTGGTACGTAATTGAGCCCCAGGCGTGCGAACTCCCGGTACAGGAAATCCCGCCCCTCAAAATTCATCGCCCGGCTCTTCTGCAGGTGCTCAACATCGGCCAAAGCCCCAATGGCAGCCGTCTGAGCCAGGAGGTTGACGTTGAACGGCTCACGCACCCGGTTTACCGCCCCGGCGATTTCCGGGGTGGTAATCCCGTAACCAACCCGAAGTCCGGCCAGTCCGTAGACCTTGGAAAAGGTCCGCAGGACGATTACGTTCTTACCCTGGGCCAGGTATTCCAGACCGGATGCATAATCCTGACTCGACNNACTCGAAGTAAGCCTCATCGAATATCACCAGGACATCATCCGGAATACTCTTCATAAACTCATCGGTCTCATCCCGGCTGACTATGGTCCCGGTCGGGTTGTTGGGGTTACAGATATAGACCATCTTGGTCCGGTCAGTGATCTTCTCCTTCATCGCGGGTAAATCAAACCTCATGTCCCGCAAAGGCACCTCGACACACTTCCCGCCCATAACCAGGGCCATAAACCCATATTCCGAAAACGAGGGCATGCCATAAAGCACCTCATCCCCCGGGTTCACAAAGGTCTCGGTGATCAGCCGCAAGAGCTCGTCCGAACCGTTACCCACCAGGAAAGCGTCCTCACTTAACCCATACTGCTCCGCCAATGCCTGACGCAGGTAATAAACGGCTCCATCCGGATATATATTCAGCTTGTTCAGGGCCTCAGCAACCCTGGCGGCCGCTACTGGTGAAGGTCCCAGGGGATTCTCATTGGATGCCAATTTAATTACCCCGGTAATACCCAGTTCTCTCTCCACCTCTTCCACCGGTTTTCCCGGCACGTAGGGTTTGAGTGAAAATACTTCGGGCCTGGCTTTACGCTCCACAAAACTGCCCATTCAAAAACCCCTCCTGTTTACTCGATACCAATGTTTATGGACACCTTGTCCACATAATTCCAACCTTCGTTGAGGGCCTTAATATTGATGTCGATTGCCTTCGCCGGAACCAGTCCCCGAATAGCCTCGGTCAACGAATCCAGGGGCATACCCAGGGTTCGTCCCACCAGCCCGACCAGCACAATATTGGCTGCCTTGGAAGTGCCGCATTTCTCGGCAATCCCGGTAGCGTCCAGGGCCACCGTTTTGGTGACTACTCCGGCAATTTTCTCCTCCAGCTTTTCGGGGTAGCGGAGCTCACCGCTCATCACCGGAAGAGGATCAATCTTATCGGTATTGATAATGATCAGACCATCTTTCCTGAGGAAAGGCAGGTAACGGGCAGCCTCCAGCTTTTCAAAGGCCATGACAACATCCGCCTCGCCCTTCTTAATGATAGGGGAGAAAACCTTGGGGCCGTAGCGGACCTGCGAAACCACGCTGCCGCCTCGCTGCGCCATACCGTGAATTTCCGAGACCTTTACATCATGACCCAGATCAACCGCCGCCTGGGCCAAAACCCGGCTGGCGAGCAGGGTTCCCTGTCCTCCCACCCCGACAATCAGGATATTAGTCGTGTTGTTTGCCATATCAGTTTGACCCCCCTTCAACCACCGCATCAAACTTGCAGACCTCGGCACACAGGCCGCATCCCTGACACAGGTCGGGATTGATCCGGGCCTTCTTCTCTTCCTCCACCCAGTAAACTCCGGTGCAGCCCAATTTGATGCATATCTTGCATGATTTGCACTTATCTTCAATTATGAACATAGGAGTCTTAACCGATTTATCTATCAGAGCGCAGGGACGGGTGGCCAGGATTACTGACGGACCTTCATAAGCCAGTTCCTCATCCAAAGCCTTCTCCAGTTCCCCGGTCTTCAAGGGATCAACCTTACGGACCCGGTTTATTCCAATTGCCTTCACCAGTGCCTCCAGGTCAAGCCGGGAGGTTTCGCTTTTCTTAATGGTTCTGCCGGTCGCCGGATGGTCCTGATGACCGGTCATGGCGGTGGTCCCGTTGTCCAGGATCATCACCGTGGTATTACCCTGGTTGTAAACCGTGTCGATCAGCGGGGTTATACCCGAATGAACGAAGGTGGAATCCCCGATCACCGCCACTGTCCTGCGGGATGCCTCCGGTCCCCGGGCCTTCTCCATCCCCAGCGCAGTTCCGATGCTGGCGCCCATACACAGGGTCGAATCCATCGCACCCAGAGGCTTAAGTGCTCCCAGAGTGTAACAGCCGATATCCCCGGTCACCGTCAGTCTCTTGCGTTTCAAAACATGGAAGACCCCGCGGTGGGGACAACCCGGGCAAAGCAGCGGAGGCCGGGGTGGAATGCTCTCCTCCAGCTGGTAAGCGGCCGGTGGTGTCACACCCAGCAGTACCTCCTCCAGGAGTTCCGGGCTGTACTCACCCGTAAGCGGGAGGATCGACTTCCCAATGACCTCGATACCCCAGGCCTTAAGCTGGTCTTCGATTACCGGTTCCAGTTCCTCAATCACATACAGCTTATCCACCTGGGCCGCGAATTCACGGATCAGCTTCTCCGGCAGGGGATTTACCGTACCCAGTTTCAGAACTGATACCTCCCGCATTACTTCCCGAACATACTGGTAGGTGACCCCGCTGGTGATAATCCCTTTGGTCCGGTCACCCCACTCAATCCGGTTTAACGGGCTGTTTTCCACGTACTCCCGGAGGCTCGCCATCCGCTTCTCCACCTCAACATGGCGGAGTCGGGCAAACCCGGGCAGCATCACATACTTGGCCTCATTTTTCTTGTACTCCTTAAGAGGCCGGTCCTGTTTTACCCCTTCCTCAACCAGGCTCTGCGAGTGGCACAGACGGGTAGTAACCCGCAGCATCACCGGTGTATCAAACTGTTCACTCAGATCGAAAGCCTCGCGGGTAAAGTCCAGGGCCTCCTGACTATCTGAGGGTTCAATCACCAACAGCTTGGCAAACTTGCCATATCCCCGGTTGTCCTGCTCGTTCTGAGAGGAGTGCATCCCCGGGTCATCAGCCGATACCAAGACCAAACCACCATTCACCCCGGTGTAAGAGAGAGTATACAGTGGGTCGGCGGCCACATTAACCCCTACATGCTTCATGGTTACCAGAGTCCTGGCACCACCTAACGAGGCCCCGAACCCGACCTCCAAGGCCACCTTCTCATTAGGAGACCATTCCGCGTAAACCCCTTCAAATTTGCTGAAATTGTCCACAATCTCAGTACTGGGGGTCCCCGGGTAGGCCGTGGCAACGGTAACTCCAGCCTCGTACGCGCCCCGGGCAATAGCCTGATTTCCTATCATCAACCTCTTCAACAACTTCACCTCTTTCTGGAAGTGCACAGCACAATAATCTCCACTACTGTATCGAACAGTCTGACTCCCCCAATAATAAAAATGACCTGAATCGAACACGGTTACCACTGTTCCGACCCGGTCATAATTGGGTTCCCGGCAAGGTCACCCATTTCCTTACATTAGGTCATCCTACCGTCCTTCTGTACCACCGGGAGTTAATCTTCATCAAGAATACTCTGCACAAAAGGCGGCATTATGAATGCAGCCCGGTGTACTTCTTCAGTGTAATATTTTAAACCATTGAGCCGGGGTTTGTCACCCCTGCCGGTGCGGGGATCAATACTCTTCGCACCGATCGCAAAGGCCCAGAAGCCGCTTACATAAGTAAGCACCACGGCCAGGTAGATATTGCTAACCGGAAAAGTATCCTTCATATTACCCCACACCTTTTTGAAGTAGGGCTTAAAAAAGGTGGGCGATTCGGCATGAGCCACCATCATCCCATCTGCGGTAAGGATAGCCCGGCAGTTCCTGTAGAATTCAGATCCGTACAGTTCCACCGCAGGTCCGGTAGGATCGGAGGAATCCACCAGTATCACATCATAACCTTCCTGGGCTGCTTTGACAAATGCCACCCCATCCTCAAAAAAGAGTTGGGCCCGCGGATCCTCGAAAGCGCTGGCAATGGTGGGGAGATACTCCTTACAGACCTCAACCACCCGTT
>DCTH01000125.1 GCA_002329495.1 Syntrophothermus sp. UBA1445
AGTTTCTGACTAAATGCTCACAACGACGAGCTTACGGCGAATTTTCATAAATTCAGTGGAGGTAATGATCTTTGAAGGCCGAAAAACTTGCTTTAATAATGGATGTGGCGCAGGGCAAGGCCCCGGCGGACTTGATTATCCGCAATGCCCGGGTAGTTAATGTGTTTACCAAACAGGTTGAGGAGATGGAGGTTGCGGTCGCAGCAGGTACAATCGCCTGGGTAGGAAAGCCGGATCCGGATAAACCACGCCCGGCGGCGGTTGTTTATGATGCCGGAGGAAAGTTCCTAATCCCCGGTCTGATCGATGCTCATTGTCATATCGAGATGTCCTTCATGTCTCCCATTCCTTTTGTGAAAACAGTTTTAGCCCACGGTACCACGGCTGCCATTCTTGATATGCACGATGTGTGTAATGCCGGAATTGAGTGTATGCACAGCTTTGCCCGGGAATTGGCTTGCACACCGCTGAATTCTTTCCTCATGATACCGCCCTGTGTTCCCGGGACCCCCACTTTGGAAGAAGCGGGAGCAGAAATGACCCTCAAAGATATGCAGGAGGCTATGCATCTTCCGAATGCATGGGGTATTGCCGAGACCATGGATTTCAACCGGGTGCTGGACCGTGAGCCCGAAATCATGTCGATATTAGCCTGGGGACAGGAGCAGAATCTGCGTATTGACGGTCACTGTCCCGAGCTGGTCGGTGATGACCTGCAGGCTTATCTGGCTACTGGTATCCTGACCGATCACGAGTCGGTATCGCTCCCGGAAATGCTAGAGAAGTATCGCCTGGGAATGAAAGTGATTCTCCGACGCGGCTCGCTGGAGGAGCCGGTACGGGCCGGTGATTTTGTGGCCGCCCTGGCCGATACTACGAATGTTCTCCTGGCGACTGATGGCTGCATCTTCCTGGATGATATCCTTGATAACGGTCATATGAACCGGGCTCTGCAAGCGATCGTTTCCGAAGGCGTTGATCCGATCACGGCCATTCAAATGGGTACCATTAATGTGGCCCGGGCCTACGGCGTTGATCACCATATCGGTTCCATAGCTCCAGGCCGGAGAGCCGATATGGTACTGGTATCTGACTTAAAGGACTTCGATGTGGAAGCGGTATTTCTCAAAGGAAAACAGTTTGATGCCGGAACCTTTTCGATCCCGCCCTATAATCATCCTCGGGAAGTCTTAAACACTATCAGAATGGGTAAGGTGACCCCTGAAGCCTTCGCGATTAAAACGCCCATCACTTCTGGCGAGGTTGAGGTGCGGGTAATGACCATAATTGCGGGAACTGTTGCTACCCGTGAGGAACATGAGCGGTTGCCGGTGATAAACGGCCTGTTGCAACCGGATGTAAACCGGGATCTGTTGAAGGTGGCAGTTTTTGATCGTTACCGGGAAGGAGGAAATCATGCGCTCGGAATAGTGCGGGGGTTTGGTTTGAAGAAGGGCGCTTTTGGCGGCAGTGTTGGACAGGACAGCCAGAATCTGGCGGTGGTGGGCAGCAATGATGATGATATGGCCCTGGTAGTTAACACGATCAGGGAAATGCAAGGCGGAATAGTTTTTGCAGTCGATGGCCGGATAGTAGCGCAGGTAAGCTTGCCCATCGCCGGTATTATGAGCGCTATCGAGCCCCGGGAGTTGCAACAGCAGTTTAAGAAACTGCATCAAAGCCTGGCGGAAATGGGAAGCAAGCAGGATAATCCTTCCTTTGATTTATCCTTATTGCTTACCTGTGCAGTAATCCCGGAACTGAAAATAACCAACCGTGGGTTGGTGGATGCTCTTTCCGGTGAATTTGTTCCATTATTACTGGAATAAGAACTCCGATAAACCGTGGAGATCAAGGTTTTAAGGAAAACAACCTAGAAAGGATGGTTAGCATCAATGTCACCTCAGGATTTTGTTAGCATCATTGGAGCACTGGCAGACGCCATAGCATCAGGTTTAATCGCCTTGTATTATGGTTTTCTGGCCTTCCCCACCGGTATCGCTTTTGCCCTGGCAGCTTTACTGNNTGATCTGGGGGTTGGTTACTCCTATATCATTTCAAGCTGAAACCATAGTCCTGGCAGGTGCTATGGGAAAAAACCTCCGCGAACGGATATCGATTGTTCTGCTTTGTGGTATAGTTATGACCGCCTTGGGTGTTTTGGGATTGCTGGGGGCAATCGTTGATTACATCGGTGAAACAATCCTGGCCGGTATGCTGGCCGGGGTAGGGGTTATCCTGGTCAGAACCAGTATTGACATTGCCCGTGACAGCCTGAAAGCGGGCGTCGGATCATTCCTCTCCGCACTGCCGATGTGGTTCCTGACGGAAAACCTGGCCTATACCGTGGTAGTTTCACTGATCGTGGGAACCCTGGTACACCACTTGATCAAGAAAGACTTTAACCAGCCCGAGGAGGAAATCCTCGATGAAAGCAACGATGCTCCCCGGACTTTTATGGAAAGTGTAAAGCATCAATTGACCCTGCAGACACCGATCTTCAACTCCTGGCGTATCTGGAAAGCAGTATTGGCCGTAATTGCTCTGCAAATAGGCACCTTCATCAGTTATGGCACCATCACCGCCTCGATAGCCAACACCGGATTCTCGGTGGATAAACTTACGATTATGTCCGGACTGTCCCAGGTCGTAAGTTCCCTGTTTGGTGGCGCACCACTATCTCCGATCGTATCAATCACTGCGGTAGCTGACCATCCGGTTAACGCGGGCATTGTTTTCATGGCCATAATGGCGTTTATACTGCTTTTGTTCCTGCTCCCGAAAATAGGCAAACTTATTCCTATCGGTGCTACTGCCGGGTATCTGTTCATCATTGGTGCGATTATTGTGATACCCGATAACTTAGTGGCAGCCGTACAGGATGGGAATATGGTGGGGATCATCACCTTTGTTATAACCGCAATATCTGATCCCTTTATTGGTATGGTAGCGGGGATTCTTACCCAGTTGGTCATGTAGAGATAAATTCTTCTGAACTATGAACAGAGAGGAAAGAGATATGTCTGACAAAGAACATACCTATACATTGGATATCGCCGGTTTGACCCGGCACCTGCCGATCATTCCCATCAATGACCAGGTGAGTATTGCCAGCTTCGTAATTCTTGGTGATACGGAACTGGTATGCCGGGTGGCCCCGGAATTAATCAAACGTATGCCACCGTTTGATGTACTGGTAACTGCCGAAGCCAAGGGGATTCCCCTGGCTTTTGAGATTTCACGGCTGCTGGGCATGAAAAGCTATGTCGTGGCCAGAAAGAGCATCAAATCCTACATGGAGAACCCGGTAATTGAAGANNGTGAACTCGATCACTACCCAAAAGACCCAGATCTTATCTTTCAACGGAGAAGATATCAGCCAGATCAGAAACCGCCGGGTAGCAATCGTGGATGATGTGATAAGTACCGGCGAGTCGGTCAACGCGGTAGCCAGACTGGTCGAAAAAGCCAGCGGAATTGTGGTTGCCAAAGTGGCCATCCTGGCAGAAGGAGATGCCGCGAAAAGCAAGGACATTATTTATCTTAAGGAATTGCCTATTTTTGAGCGCTGACCAACTGCAATAATGGATATGATGGTCATATAGTTGGTTTGGGATAGCAATATTTCAACAAATGAAAAATGCACACCCATCCAAATGTTTAACGAACATGAGATAGAGGTGTGCATTTTTCTTTTGGCCGGTAAGGTGAGAACACATTTTTGTCACTGCCGTCCAAATTGATTGCGCCACCTAATAAATTCAATGTCAAATACTAAGGTCTTTCCGCAACAGATAATCATTTTGCACTTCAGTACCCATTACAAATGTGTGGGTACCGAAGCGATAAAAACCGTTCTTTGCATAGAATTCCAAAGCTCCTTTATTTTTCTCCCATACACCTAGCCAAATATAGGTCTTCCGCTTTTTTAGCGCTTCACTAATCGCTTTGTTTAATAAAAGCTTTCCTAAACCTTTCCCCTGAAATTCGCT